>JAYUHQ010000236.1:0-10664 GCA_043766895.1 Aestuariivirga sp. | reverse complement strand
GATCTTGAGCCATGGCCATAAGTTGGCGCATGCCAGCACCATTTTTTACCGCTTGGTTCATGGCCACCATATGTTGTTGGGAATCTTCGGTTGGCGCTGGGCCAATGAGTTTTACCCGCACATGGGTTTTGCCGTTGTGGCGATAGCCCAAAACATCAGCAGCGCGTTTGGACAAATCAATCAGCCTTGTGCCGACAAAGGGCCCGCGATCATTAATGCGAACCACAACTTGGCGATTGTTTTCCAAATTTGTCACAAGTGCATAACTGGGCAGCGGCAAGGTGGCCGACGCTGCGGTGAGCGTGTTCATATCAAACCATTCGCCATTGGCGGTTCTGCGGCGGTGGAACGCCTCGCCATACCACGAGGCAATGCCGGTTTTGTCATAGCCTGGCTGTTCACGCGGGGTGAACCAGCGACCAGCCACTTGATAGGGGCTGCCCACATGATATTCGCCGCCGCCAAACGGAATTTTGTTGCCGCGATAATAGGGGCTGCCTTTGCCGGCAAAGGGATCAGTTGATGCGCTGGCAAAGCCATGATGACGGGTGCTGGAATGATGCGAACAGCCTGCAAGTGACAAAGCAGCAAGCACAACGGCCCAAATTTTAAATGATGCAATACGCATGGCAGACCCCGCACTGAAAACGCCAGTTTGCGAGTTTTTCGTAAAATTTGAGTCAAATTGTTTGGTTAGTTTTTGATGAAGATCAAGGTTTCAAGGCCGTGGATTCTGGCCAAACCACGCCTAGGCGGGTGAGATTTTTGACGGCAATGTCGATGCCGCCTGTGGCTGCCTGCTTATAAAGCGACTTGGCTTTTTCAAGGTCTTTGGCTGTGCCCCAGCCCATTTCATACATGCCGCCCAAATTGTTCATGGCCCATGCATCTTTGCCTTCGGCAGCTTTGGTGAACAGTTTGAAGGCTTCATCAATGCTGCGCGTTGTGCCAGTTCCGTTCAGCACCATAACGCCCAGATTGTTTTGGGCCACCGCCAAGCCTTGATCGGCGGCTTTGGTATACCATTGCACGGCCTGTTTTTCGTCTTTCACCAGGCCGTCGCCATTTTGCAGCATCAAGCCATAAAGATTTTGCGAAGGGGCATGGCCTTTTTTGGCAGCGGTTTCGAGCAGTTTCAGCGCCGTTGCCTTATCCACTTTAAGGCCGGGGGCACCTTTGCTGACCAATTTGGCCAAGCGAAACTGTGCCTCAACATTGCCAACCAAGGCGGCTTCACGATACCACTTCGCGGCTTTGACGCCGCTTTGTGGAACCCCATCACCCTTTTCGTAAGACTCGCCCACCGCCATTTTTGCATCAGGATCGCCGGCCTTTGCCAATTGAAGCTTTTTGGCAAAAGGCAGGGTTGCTAACACATCATCAGCCGCAAACGCAGGCAATTGCTGGATGGCCAAAGCCAACACAACAAGTGCTATTGATATTTTAAGTTTCATTTTGACCGAACGAAATTAAGGTCCTTGCAGAACACAAGCCAACAGCCCTTTACATCAAGGTGATCACCGCTGACAACAGCCGTGGCGCGATAATTGGCACCATCATCAGAACTATAAATTTGGCCTTTCCACACATTGGCGGCCACGGGGGACATGCCCTGAATTACTGGCATGCCAATTAAATGGCGCGAACGCAGGGAGGCGTTTTTGTTCTTCAAATCTAATTTTGGGGTGCCATCAGCATTGTTGGGCTTGTCGAGGCGAATGACATTGGCGCAAACCTGATTACCGTTGCAGGCCACCACTTTTACGGTGACGCGGCCATCAGTCAATGTCCAGTTGCCATAGGGGTTAATCTCGGTCACCGCCTGTGCGAAGCCCGAAAATGCCACAGCACTTGCAAAAACACCGCCTACAATTATCTGCTTAATCATCATACTATTCCTTTAAGCTGTCGTTGCTGCGACCCTTAATCTCATATAGCATTCCACCAAGATCTTCGGGAGGTGCTTATGGCAAAAAAAGATTCGAGCAAGTTGAAACCTGTTTCTGCCGACGCTGAATGGCAAATGCGTGTTGATCTTGCGGCAGCATTTAGGCTGGCTGCAAAAAATAACTGGAATGAGGCCGTGGCCAATCACTTCAGTGTAGCAGTCTCAGCCGATGGCAAAGAATTTTTGATGAACCCGCGTTGGCAACATTTTTCCAAAATTCGGGCCAAAGATCTTTTGAAGCTAAACAGCAACGACAAATCAACAATGAATCGGCCTGATGCGCCCGACCTTACGGCGTGGAGCTTGCACGGCAGGTTGCATGCGGCCCTGCCCCATGCGCGGTGTATTATTCACTTGCACCCGGCCTATGCCACCGTGATTGCCTCTCTGGTTGATCCTGAAATTAAGCCGATCGACCAAAATACGGCGCGGTTTTTTAATCGCGTGGCGGTTGATCTGAACTATGGCGGCATGGCCAATAGCGATGAGGAAGGCGATAGAATTGGCCGGTTAATGGGAAACCGCAACATTATGATGATGGGCAACCATGGCATTTTGGTGTGTGCGGCAACGGTGGCCGAGGCCTATGATCTAACCTATTATCTGGAAAGGGCCTGTCGCAATTTGGTTCTGGCTTATCAAACAGGGCAAAAGCTTCATGTGATGAGCAATGACGTTGCTGAAAAAACCGCCCAAGAATGGGAAGATGACCGCGAACAGTTTCATGCCCATTTTGCTGCAATGAAGGCTATTTTGGACGACGAAGACAAATCTTATCGCAAACGTTAGTGGCCTGATATTTAAGCCACTGACCGAAGCTTGATCAAATCTGCGCGCAAATCTTCCAATGCTGGGCCGAGGCTTGCATCGGTGCTGGATTGATGGGCTTGAAACGCAGCAACATCGGCCAAGGCCGTAATTTTTTGCAACAACTCGTCATAGGTTTCGGCGGGCTTGTCAAAAATTTCGATATGCTTGGCGCGTGGCCGTGATGGCATGTTTACCAAGATGTTGTCTATCTTGTCTGACAGGCTTGCAACCGGTTCGGCCGGGCCAAAAAAGCCAAGGTAAGATGAGCCATAATGTTGTGGGGCCGTGTTCATTACCGGCGCCTGAAATAGAGGAGCTGGCGGCTGCAATTCCATCACAGGTGGTTGAACATAGGGTGCCGGCTGTGCAACGGGTGGCGGCGCTTGTTGCACCACTTCTTCCATGGGTGCATCAGGTTGCACATCTCTGACCACCGAGAGATCACAGGTTTGGTAAAGCTTGCCCAAAGCATTGGTTGCTGTGTTCAACATTGCTTCAACCGCAACGATTGATTCAAAAACAAACGAATTGCCCGTTTCGAAGCTATTATCAGCTTTTTCGTAGCAGCCTGAAAGCAATGTGAGAATGCCACTTGCGCGCGCCAAGGCTTTTCCCAACTCATCTGCTGGATGTTTTTGTTCTATGCTCATCGCAAAATTTTCTCCGCCCACTGTTCAATATGGTTAACACATTATGTCGTTAACACTGGTTAACGCCACTAACTTATTGAATATATTACATAAAATTAGACGCTGATTTGGTTTGGCACCACTATTTGCGGCATTGAACTGCAAATTGATTCTCAACACTTACAACCCATGATAATCTATGCGTTGAATTGCGTTGTGCCAAGCTGCTGTTTTTAGGGTGTTTTTAAAGTGGCAACTGGGTTGCATGTGCAAAAGGTTCGGTTCTAAACAGACACTATGCAAATCAGCACCGAAAATCGAACCGCCGGCATTTTGTGGATGCTGGCCACCATGGGGTGTTTTATCTCGCTGGATGCCACGATGAAATATGCGCTGCAAACCTATTCATTGGTGGAAGTGACGTGGGGCCGATTTTTCTTTGCGACCATCTGTGCGCTTTTTATCTGCGGCAGAGATTTTCCAACCTTGGTAAAATCAACCTCGCCCGGTTTGCAAACGCTGCGATCGGTTCTGCTGATGGCCACAACGGGCCTGTTTAACGTTGGCATTTCAGTTTTGCCCCTGCCCACATGCACCACCATTATGTTTATGAGCCCAATTTTGGTCACCATGCTTTCAAGTGTGGTGCTTCATGAACATGTGGGCTGGCGCAGGTGGACAGGCATTGGCATTGGGTTTTGCGGCGCTTTGGTGGTGATCCGCATTTGGCAGACCGGGCTTAGCGGCATCAACCACGGGGCAATATTTGTATTCGCTGCGGCCTTTACCAATGCCACTTATCAAATTTTCACCCGCAAATTGCGCGGCGAAAACCCGCTGACATCGCTGTTGTTTACGGCGGTTGCGGGTGCTGTTGTAACCAGCATATTGTTGCCGTGGCATTGGGCCATGCCTGATGCCTTTGGTTGGATGTTGCTGGTGGCCAGCGGAATATTTGGCTGTGCCGGACATTTGTTTTTGATCAAGGCATTCACAGCCGCGCCAGCAAGTGTTGTGGCACCGTTTTCTTACAGCTCGTTGGTGTGGGCCACGCTGTTTGGCATTTTGATCTGGGGTGATTGGCCCATGCCCACCACGTTGATTGGTGCCGCCATGATTATTGGTTCAGGGCTTTATATCTTTTTGCGCGAAAGGCATTTGGCAGCCCTGCCCGCAACCTGATTATTTTGCATAAACCAAAAATGTGCCTTGGCCGTGCACGTATAGTTTGCCGTTGGCATCTGTTATTTTTGCTTCGGCTGTGAGCATGCTGCGGCCTGCGTGAAGCACTGTTGCAACAGCTTTGAGAACGCCGGTGTTAACATCCACTTTTTTAACATAGCTGATGTTGAGATTAACGGTGCCGGCCCCTGATCCGGCAGAAAGTTTGGTGATGACGGCTGACCCTAAACACGCGTCGACCAACGTGGCCAAATAGCCACCATGGATGCGCATCATCGGATTGTAGAATTGATAATCTGGCGTGGCTTCAACGGTTGCCGTGCCATCGCCTGCGGCCACCACACGCATATTTAACAGTTCGCCAAAGGGATAAGTGTGGCGTGTGGTAATGACATGATTGAGATAATCAAGGCCCGATTTGCTGTTAAAATCAGCAAACATGGCTTCGGCTGATGCTTTATAATCTGACATCAAACCAAACGACTTTGCACCACCGCTGCGGCAATGAAAGATGCAAACAGCGGATGAGGCTCAAACGGTTTTGATTTCAATTCGGGGTGAAATTGCACGCCGATGAACCACGGGTGATTGGTATATTCCACCGTTTCAGGCAGCAAGCCATCAGGCGACAGGCCAGCAAATTGCAAACCAGCATTTTCCAATCGGGCACGATAAGCGGTGTTCACTTCATAACGGTGACGGTGGCGTTCAGAGATGCGTGTGTCGCCATAAATTTCAGCGATGTGGCTGCCGGGTTTAAGGCTGGCATCAAAAGCACCTAGGCGCATGGTGCCGCCAAGGTCGCCGCCCTTTTTGCGAATTTCAAGCTCATTGCCCTTCATCCATTCTGTCATGGTGCCCACCACAGGTTCAGTGGTTTCACCAAATTCAGTGGAGCTGGCATTTTCAATGTGGCAAAGATTGCGCGCCGCTTCAATGCAGGCCATTTGCATGCCAAAACAAATGCCGAAATATGGAACTTGCCTGACGCGGGCAAAGGTTGCGGCTTTTATTTTGCCTTCTGAACCGCGCTCACCAAAACCGCCAGGCACCAATATGCCATGAACACCTTCAAGATAGGGTGATGGATCTTCTTTTTCGAAGATTTCAGATTCAATCCATTCAAGGTTCACTTTCACCTTGTTGGCGATGCCGCCATGAACCAATGCTTCTTTCAAAGATTTATAAGCGTCGAGCAAACCCGTATATTTGCCCACAACGGCAATCGTCACTTCACCTTCGGGGTGGGCAACGCGGTTCATAATATCATCCCACTTGGAAAGATCAGGGGCCTTGGCGTTTTCAATGCCAAAGGCGGCCAGAACTTCTGAGTCTAAACCTTCGGCATGATAGGCGCGCGGCACATCATAGATGCTGGCTACATCCAACGCTTGGATGACAGCCGATGGGCGCACATTGCAAAACAGCGCAATTTTGCGGCGTTCAGTGGCAGGAATTTCACGATCTGCGCGGCACAATAAAATATCGGGCTGAATGCCGATGGAGCGCAGTTCTTTGACCGAATGTTGCGTCGGCTTGGTTTTCAATTCACCCGCCGTTGGAATGTAAGGCATCAACGTAAGGTGAATATAGATGCAATTGCCGCGTGGTTGATCTTGGCCAAATTGGCGAATGGCTTCGAAAAATGGCAGGCCTTCGATATCGCCCACAGTGCCGCCCACTTCAACCAGCACAAAATCAAAACCATCGCTATCGAGCTTGATAAAATCTTTGATCGCATCAGTGACGTGGGGGATCACCTGCACTGTGCCGCCCAAAAAATCGCCGCGGCGTTCCTTGGCGATAATTTCTTGGTAGATCTTGCCCGTTGTAATGTTATCGCCCTTATTGGCGTGGCGGCCCGTAAAACGCTCATAATGGCCCAAATCCAAATCGGTTTCAGCGCCATCATCGGTGACAAACACTTCGCCATGTTGGTAAGGGCTCATCGTGCCCGGATCAACGTTCAGGTAAGGATCAAGCTTGCGTAACCTGACATTGTAGCCACGGGCCTGCAACAACGCACCCAGTGCTGCTGAAGCCAAGCCTTTACCGAGGGAGGAAACCACGCCGCCGGTTATGAAGATAAATCGCGCCATGGGAGATCACCCTAACAAGGTGGCCGCACGATTCGAAGCAGAATCGTGCAAGCCTTAAAAAGAATTATTCGAAAATTATGGTGTGGTTGGAACAGCTGGCTTTTGATCAAGCTTTGGAAGCAAGCTTGAACCATTATCAGCGGGGGCTGCGGGTGCTGCCGGAGCCGTTGTGCCAGCGGGTGCCGTTTGCTGGGCGGGTGCTGTGCCCACCATCGATGAAGAAGACTTATGATTGGCCAGCATTGTGAGCGAAATTGAGGTTAGAAAAAACGCCGCTGCCAAAATTGCCGTTGCGCGGGTTAATGTGTTGCCCACGCCGCGGGCTGAGAACAAATTGCCGCTATTGCCACCACCAATTCCCAAGGCACCGCCTTCAGATTTTTGAAGCATAACCAAACCGATCAACAACACGGCAACAACAATGTGGATAGCGAGAAGAATAGATTGCATTTGGGTATTTCCGTTCAGAATGTTTGCGCGGCTTTAGTCCGTTCATATGGGCATGGCAAGCGGCGGGTGCAAGTTATATGGTTTTAACCGTTTTCATACCTATAACGAAACGTGCAACAGGCTGCACCTTCCATGATGGTTTGGGTTCGTTCTAACTTTATCTTCGGGTCATAGCCTTCGCAAAATGTGCCGTCTCGATTGCAGGAAAGCAGGTGGCCAATGTTGCCCAAACCCATTTCCTTATAGGTTTCAGCATATTTGCAGCGGGTGATGTTGAAATTGAACGTGGTGTCGGTGGCTTCCAACACGTCTATTTCCAAGGCACCATCTGCCGTCCAGTTTTCATAAAGTTTGATGAAATCGGCCATCGATGTGACCCCACCGGGGGCTTTGGTCGCAAAAGCTTTGCCTTCAGTAATGGCTGCTTTGCGAATGGCAGAATCCAGAATTTCAGACGCCTTTGCCTCGCCCAAATGCGCCACCATTTCATGATAGATGGGCCCGATAACCTGGGCTTGCAATTTGCGTTTGGTAAGGGTTGGAAGTTCTGCCATTTCAGTGGCTTACAGATAGGCTTTGATAATGCCGATGAAATCGACGGCTTTCAAGCTGGCACCGCCCACCAATGCGCCATTAACATTGGCAACAGACATCAACTCTGCTGCATTTGAAGGTTTTACCGACCCGCCATACAAAATCCGGGTTGCTGGCCCTTCTCCGGGCATGGCGGTTGAAAGTTCGGCGCGAATATGGGCATGGGCCTCAGCAATTTCGGCCACGGTTGGGGTTAGCCCTGTGCCGATGGCCCAAACCGGCTCATAGGCCAAAACTGTGTTGGCGGCGGTGCAACCCGCAGGAACAGACGCTTTGATTTGTTCAGTGAGAACGGCCAAGGTTTTTCCGGCTTTGCGCTCGTCCAAGGTTTCGCCAATGCAAATGATGGCTGTGATGCCAGACTTATGGGCGGCTTGGGCTTTGGCTGCCACTTGGGCGCTGGTTTCTTTGTGGTTGGTGCGGCGTTCAGAATGGCCCACAATAACGGCCACGGCACCTGCGTCTTTTAACATGTCGGCTGAAATATCGCCGGTGTGAGCGCCTGAAACAGCGGCATGACAATCTTGGCCGCCCACTTTCACTTTGCTGCCGCGCATCACTGATTTGGCCCGACGAATAAGTGTGGCAGGAGGGCAGATCAACACATCACACTTCAACTTTACACCGCGCAAAATGCCGGCCAGCAAGCGAGGCTCGCGCAGGGCGGCGGTTGTGCCATTCATTTTCCAGTTGCCAGCAACCATGGGGCGGATTGTCGTCATGCTATGTCTGTCCTCGTGTTGATAATTGGCCGCGTCATAGCAAAGGTTTAACGCACTTGCGAGAAGAAACGCGTCTCCCTATGATGGATTTCCCTTTGGCCGATTTGGCCATTCGCTCTTCGTTGAAAGGTACTGCCTGTTATGATGAACTTTATGCGCAACGCTGCCAAAACTTGGGCCGCGAAACTTCTGTTAGGCCTTCTGGTTGTGGCCTTCGGCGCATGGGGTGTGAGCGGCGTTTCAGGCTCGGCATTTGAATTTGCGATGCAATTAACCGGTTTTGGGCCAAAGGATTTGGCCCAGGTGGGCAGCGTAAAAATTAACGCCGATGATTACACGCACAATCTTGAAAATCAACGCAAGGCGATTTCAAAACAGTCTGGTCAAAACATCACCTTGGATGATGCCCACAAGCTTGGCCTTGATAAACAAGTGTTGGACAACATGATTGCCAATGCCGCATTGGCGGCCACTGAGAAGAATTTGAACCTTGTGGTTGGTGACAACGTGATTGCCCAAGAAGCTTACCACGACAAGAATTATGTCGATGCCAATGGGCAGTTTGATCCGGTGCTTTTTCACCGCATTCTTGAGCAAAACAACACATCTGAAGCGGCATATTTTGCCAATCAAAAGCAAATGCATGTGCGCGCCGCCATGTTGAACGTGGCCTCTGGCGAATTGGCATTGCCTAAAACATTTTCACAAGCCTTGACCCAATTTCAGGGCGAAACGCGCGATGCTAAATATTTCACGGTGACCGCAACGGAAGCTGACGTGGCCAAACCCACCGATGCTGATCTTGATGTGCAATATAAAAAGACGCCTGCGGCCTATACAGCGCCTGAATATCGCACAGTGGCTTTGATGAAAGTTGAACCTTCCGATTTGGCCGCAAAAATTTCGGTAACACCCGAAGAATTAAAAGCAGGATATGAGCAATATAAGGCTGATTATTTCACGCCCGGCAAACGCACCATTATACAGGTTTCATTTCCAAGCCTTGATGATGCCAAAAAAGCCAAAGCGCGCATTGTGGCTGGCGAAGACATTTTGAAAATTGCCACCGAGATGAAATTGAAAGATACTGATGTAACTTTGACTGACAAGGTTAAGGCCAATTTTCTTGATCCAAAAATTGCTGATGTGGCGTTTTCAACGGCTGAAGGGCAAGTGAGCGATCCTGTTGCGGGCGGGTTGGCCACAGTGTTGTTGAAGCCCATTAAAGTTACGCCAGACAAGCAGGCCACGTTTGATGAGGTTAAAGACGCCTTATTAAAGCGTTTGCAGCTGGAAAAAGCCAAAGATCAAATTCAAACCATTCATGATGCTATTGAAGATGCGCGCGCACAGAACATGAAGTTTGAAGCCATTGCAGCCAAGGTTGGCATTCCGTTTGTGCTGTCGCCCAACGTGAGTGCGGTGGGGCAAGATCAAACCGGAAAAGATATTGATTTGCCGTCGAAGCCTGAAACCTTGAAGGCCGCTTATAATACCGATGTGGGCGTTGAAAATGATGCTTTGACCATAGGCGATGGCTATGTTTGGTATGATGTGCGCAGTGTTACACCTGCCGCCCTGAAACCTTTGGCTGCTGTGAAAGACCAAGTGACTAAAGACATTATTGCAGCGCGCATTCATGATGCAGCCGGAGACAAGGCCAAGAAATTGATCGCCCAATTGACGGCTGGCAAAACCATGGAAGCGGTTGCCACCGAAAATTCTACCGTTGTTAAAACGGCCACAGCTTTGAAACGCAATCAACAGGCCGATGATTTTGACGGCCCGGCACTTGAAGCCTTGTTCTCGGTTGGTGATCAGGGTTTTGCGTCTTCGGTTGAAGGCGATGGAAAAACCGCGCGGGTAATGCAGGTTTCCAAAGTGAATATCCCTGCCCTGATGGCCACGTCGCCTGAAATTGAACAGGCCAAAACCCAAGCCAAAAGCGGTTTTGGTTCAGATTTGCAGTTGGCGTTTATTGCGGCCTTGAAACAATCAGTTGGGGTTAAAATCAACGAAGCCTTGTGGAAGCAAAACACGGGCGGTGATTCTGCCACTGTGCAATAGGCCCCGCAATCATGGTTGTTTCACCCGATTACGAAGTGTTTGCCCAAGCCTATGAAAAGGGCTTGCCGCAGATCTTGCTAACAAGGCTTGTGGCTGACCTTGAAACGCCGGTTTCGGCAATGTTGAAACTTTCGCGCAATGCGAAATATTCCTTCCTTCTGGA
>JAYUHQ010000235.1:0-4049 GCA_043766895.1 Aestuariivirga sp. | reverse complement strand
TTGGCATAATCTTCGGCTTCTTCTTGGCTGTCAAAGCGCAGCTTCACTTGGGTTGTGGTGTCGCCCGATGTCCAGCCCATCAAAGGGTCTTGGGTGGGAGGCGTTTCGCGCACAAATTCCAAGAACCATTCCTGCGATTTGCCCTTGCCAGATTGCATGGCGTTGCGGGCGGGCTTGTAGATGCGTGCGGTCATTTTTTTTCCCACAATTACCGGATGGTCGGGGCGGCGGGATTCGAACTCGCGACCCCCTGCGCCCAAGGCAGGTGCGCTACCAGACTGCGCTACGCCCCGACTATTCCGTGGCCGCTGAATAACCATTTAAATCACAAAGCGCAACAGCAGATTTGAACTAAAATGCTTCGCTTCGTGCGGCTTTCCAAAGCATCCACTGTTTTTTAAGCTGCATCACATCAATCCCGGCGGAAAGTGCTGCTGATCCTCGTTTTAGCGCTTGGCGAAGATACCCATCCGTCAATGCGACATGAAGGAATGCGGGTGCCACGGGGGTGTTAATGGTCCAAGCCTTGCTGCGGGCTTCGGCCAAGCGGGCCTTTGCGTGTTCACGCAACTCGGCCAGAACCACGGTTATGCCTGCCTCGCTATCAGGCAGATAAATATCAGCCGGCTTCACATCACGCTTGGCCAACATATCCAATGGCAGGAAACACTGTTTTAAAGCCCGCGCCCGCGGCAACGCATTGATGATTTGTGCCAAGCCATAGGCCACGCCCGCAAGGCCCGAAGCTTCAGCACAGCCCAAAGCGCCATCGCGATCCAAGATCATGGCCGCCATGTGGATCAAAGCTGATTGGGTTTCGCCCAAATAACCTTCCAAATCATGCAACGTGGGCATGGCATCTGAATAAAAGTCAAACGTGTGGGCATTCACCAGGTTCAATAAGGCATGCTTGGGAATATCGCCCACCTGAATGGCGCGGGCCAAGGCTTGGGCCACAGGGTGTTGTTGGGCGTCTTGATGATAGATGCCCTCGACAGTATCGCGCCACCATTGCAGCCTAATTTCGGCCAATTGCGGCTCTGTCACTTGGGCGGCAATACGACAAATTTCTGCATTGAAAGCGTAAAGGGCCAACAGGTGTGGCCGCTTTTCTTGGGGCGCAAACAAAGCCGCCAAATATCGATCTTGATCATATTGGCGCACCAGTGTTTGCAGATCATCACTCATGGCACAGCAACAAATGCAGCGGCCACGCGGCGGGCTTCACCCAGCATGAAGTTGTAAGAATGAATGGCAGCAGATGTTGACATGCAATCAGCAAATATGCCCTGCCCCGCCAAATGCGCAAGCACCTTGTTATCAATGCGATGAAAGGCAGCGCCAGTGCCAATCACAAAAAAATCAATTTCAGATTTTTCAGTGATAACTTTTGCATAATCCAACCCATCCCACGCATGCATGCCAGAAGGCAAAACCAGAAGATGGCCCAGATGTGAATGATCACCAAACCGAAACCCGCCCTGCCCAAACGAGTCGATGGCGTGGCGTTGGGGCAAAAATTTCATTTAACGCCGCGCCGCAGGAACCTTTTCGCTGCTGCCTTTTTCGCGTTTGGTGCCCAGCAAAACCAGAACGGGCGAAGCAATAAAGATCGACGAATATGTGCCCACCACAACGCCCCAGATCATGGCAAATGAAAAGCCGTGAATCACGTCGCCACCAAAGAAAAACAGCGCCAAAAGTGCCATCATCGTGGCCGCAGATGTGAGCATGGTGCGCGGCAACACAGAGTTGATCGAAAAATCAATCAGATCAGCCAAACCCATGGATTTATAGCGGCGCAAGAATTCGCGAATACGATCGAACACCACAACTGTGTCATTCAATGAATAGCCGATGATGGTGAGAATAGCCGCAACGATGGACAGGTTAAATTCCAGCCCAATCAAGCTGAACAGGCCGATGGAAAGAAGAACGTCGTGCAACAGCGATAAAACCGCGCCTAATGCAAACTGCCATTCAAAACGCATTGACAAATAAAACAACACGAAGAGGATTGAAAGCATCACAGCGCCCGTGGCGTTTTGGGTATATTCAGAAGATACGGTTCCGCCCACGGTGTTGGCCGAACGTTTTTCAAAGCCCGGGCCCAAAGCATCCACAATTTTCTTCTGGGTAATTTGGCCTTCCGTGTCGCCTGTTTGTGATGCAACTTTGATCATCACATCATTGCCTTTGCCGATCTGTTGCAACTCAACCTTGCCAACGCCCAAAGCATCAAGTTTGGTGCGCAAATCATCAAGCTGAAGTGGCAGGGCAGAACGCACCTGAATTTCAGATCCGCCCTTAAAATCGATGCCATAATTCAGGCCTTTAACCACGAACAGCGCAATAGCAATCGTGCACAGGATGCCCGAAAGAAAAAACCCATAGCGTGAAAGCCGCATGAAAGGGTATTTGGTGTCGTCTGGAATCAGACGCACAGGTTTCCAACGCATTAGAGGTTAATCTCCTTTGGCCGATATCGTTTGGCCCAAACTGAAACCATCATGCGGGTGAGCACGAAGGCGGTGAACATGGTGGTGAGAATGCCCACGCCCAGTGTAATGGCAAAGCCGCGCACGGGGCCAGTGCCCATGCCGAACAGAATGAACGCAGCGATCAACGTCGTAACGTTGGCGTCGATCACTGTGTTGAGCGCAGCTTTAAAGCCAGTTTCAATGGCATTCATCGCGGTTTTGCCATGGCGCCATTCTTCGCGCACACGCTCATAGATCAACACGTTGGAGTCAACGGCCATGCCAAGTGTGAGCACAATACCCGCAATGCCAGGCAACGTGAGCGTGAAGCCGCAGAGAGACATCACTGCGACAAGCATGATGAGATTTACGATCAAAGCAATGTCAGCCATCACGCCAAAAAAGCCATAAGGCAAAAGCATAAATGCCATGACCAGAATGAGGCCCATAACAGCTGAATAAAGCCCGGCCTTGATCGAGTCCGCGCCCAAACTTGGGCCTACAGTGGCTTCTTCCACAATTCCCAATTTCGCGGGCAAAGCACCAGAACGCAAAACGATAGACAACGTATTGGTTTGATCGATGGTGAAACTGCCAGAAATTTGGCCCGTGCCACCCAGAATGGCATCATTGATCACCGGATCACTTTGAATAACTTTATCCAGCAAAATCGCAAAGGGTTTGCCCACATTGTCGGCGGTTAATTTGCCGAATTTAACGGCACCCTTTTGGTTAAACCTAAACGTCACCATGGGCCGGTTGTTCTGGTCGAATGAAGGTTGCGCATCAACCAGATCAGCGCCATCCACAATCGAACGACTGGACGTTTGCACCCACACTTGGCGCAAAGTTTTAAAATCAGCGTCGGTTAAATCTGCTTGGGTGATTTTTTTGGCGGCAGCATCTTTCTTGATGGCATCTGCATTCTTTTGGGCAATCAACGCCTCAACATCTTCTTTGGTGGGATAGCCCGTGCAATCTGCTGGCGGCGTTGCACCCGCGCCTGAGGCTTGTTCGGCACACAGCAATTGGAATGTGAGTTTAGCGGTGGAACCTAAAAGTTCCTTCACCTTTTCAGGGTCTTGCAAACCCGGGATTTGAATCGAAATCCGGTCTTTGCCTTGTTGTTGAATGGAAGCCTCGGTGGTGCCGTTGCCGTTGATGCGGTTGCTGACAATGCTGACAGATTGTTTAATTGCCGCAGCAACTTTGGCATCAAAGCCCGAGGGTTCAATCTTGAAATTAAATTGTTGGCCAGATTGGGCAACGGAGAACAAGTTAACCCGCTGGCCAGCGGCTAAAAGACCCGCATCCAATGGCTGCAACAGCTTGTTCATTTCAGTTTTTGTTTTGTCCAAATCCTCTGGCTTGGTGATTGTCACCACTACGCCAACATCAGTTTTGGCAAGGCCAGAATAGCCCACCTTATTCTCGCGCAAAGCTGAGCGAATATCGCCCATCAATTGCTGTTCAATTTTATCGACCAAATCCTTATGGTCAACTTCCATCAGAATGTTGGAACCACCTTGCAAATCCAAACCCAATGTCATCGGGCGAATGCCAAAACGT
>JAYUHQ010000234.1:0-27119 GCA_043766895.1 Aestuariivirga sp. | reverse complement strand
CAATTTCTTCGATAATATCTTCAAGCGTGATCAAGCCTTGCAGCTCGCCATATTCATCCACCACAATGGCAAAATGGGTTTTGCGCCGTAAAAATGCGTTCAGTTGATCAGTCAAGGGCCGTGTATCAGGCACAAACCATGGGTCTGTAACAATTGAATCCAGCTTGATTTTGGCCACATCGCCACCATTGGATTGCAGCGCCAAGAACAAATTTTTCGCATGAAGAATGCCGATAATATTGTCTGGCCCATCTTTCCACACAGGCAACCGCGTTTTGCCACTTTTCAAAACCTGTTCAACAACGTCGTTCATTGGCTCAGAGGCATCAATGGTGATCATCTTGGTGCGATGAACCATAATATCTGCCACTTCCAAATCTTTCAAATCAAGAATGCCGCCCAGCATATCTCGATCTTTTTTCACCATTTCGCCTTCCTTGTGGTGAAGATCAATGGCGCCGCGCAATTCATCATGGGCTGATAAAATGCTTTGAACATTTTCAGTATCAACACCAAAAACCGCCAAGGTTTTTTTGACGATAAATTCAACCGTCATCACAATGGGGCCTAAAATAGCAACAATCACCCGCATGATGGGGGCCACAGCCGTTGCCACCTTATCGGGATAAGCAATGGCATAGGTTTTGGGCATCACTTCGGCAAAGATCAAAATCAACACTGTCATGACAGCAGAGGCGATAACAGCGCCTGTATCGCCAAATATTTTAACCATGGCCACCGTGGCCACGGCCGAAGCTGTGATGTTGGCAACACTGTTGCCCAACAACAACGCGCCAATCAACCGTTCGGGCATTGCTGTCAGCTTTAAAACTGTGGCCGCGCGGGTTGATCCGCGCCTGGCCAATTCAGTTAACCTGGCGCGTGATGCGGTGGTGAGCCCCGTTTCAGAACCCGAAAAAAAGGCTGAAACAACAATCAACAACACAACTGAAACCAAAGCCATCCAGATATCTGGTGTCATTTCTGCGCCAAATCCATTTTCAAAAACTCCAACACACGTGCTTCATCAACACCCTTGGCGATGAATGTGTCTCCAATATCTTTGGCGAGGATGAACGTAAGTTTTCCGCTTTCAGCTTTTTTATCTTGATACATCAATTTCAAAAGACCAGCGGCGGGTAGCAAATCCCCGGGAATTTCACTGGCATGGGTTGGCAATCCCGCGCGCTTGAGATGCGTGGCCACTTTTGCACTCAAGTCTTTGGCGCAATGGCCCAGGGCAGCTGAAAATCCAAACGCCTGCACCGTGCCAATGGCAACGGCCTCACCATGAAGCAGCCGATCTGAATACCCCGTGGCTGATTCAAGCGCATGGCCAAATGTGTGGCCCAAATTCAATAATGCGCGCACACCCGTTTCGGTTTCATCTTCCGCCACAATGCGCGCTTTCATTTCACAACTGTGTTGAACAGCATGGGCCGTGGCCGTGGCATCGCCCGACATGATGGCATCTACATTGTGGTCAAGCCATTGGAAAAATTTTGCATCCCCCAACAGGCCATATTTTGCCACCTCGGCATAGCCTGCCGCCAATTGTCGTTTGGGCAAGGTTTTCAACACATTCAAATCTGCAATCACCGCAACTGGCTGATGAAACGCCCCAATAAGATTTTTGCCATGGGGCGAGTTGATGCCGGTTTTGCCGCCCACCGAACTATCAACCTGGGCCAAAAGCGATGTTGGAATTTGAATAAAATTAACGCCGCGCCGCAAAATGGCTGAAGCAAATCCGGTCAGATCCCCAATCACGCCGCCGCCCAAAGCCACCACAACATCTTTGCGTTCAACACCGGCGGCAAGCAATCCATCACAAAGTTCAGCCAAATGCTTATAGCCTTTGGTGGCCTCTCCGGCGGGCAGAATGATGACTGAAAAAGCAATGCCATTTGCCACCAAAGAGTCTTGCAAACTTTGCAGATGAAATTGGCTCACATTGGTATCAGTAACCACGGCAACAAATTTGCGTTTGGTAAATGCCCCAATCGTGGCACCTGCATTGCCAATCAAACCCTCACCAATGGCAATATTATAGCTGCGATTGGCCAGGTTTACGCGAACCGTTTCAGTCTTCATGTTTAGCAAATTCCAATCCGGGCCATTGGGCCAGTGCTTTGATCACTTCATTGACCATTTGGCCATGTTGCACATCACGGCTTTCAACAGTGATATCGGCCAAAGCATAAACTGGATAGCGCAAATCCATAAGCCTTTTCATCACCACGGCAGGGTCGTCTTGTTTCAACAACGGCCTGTCGTTGCGTTTTGCAACACGCTTTAGCAACAGATCTATATCGGCCTTCAGCCACACCGAAACACCGTGTTGGCGTATATGGTCACGGGTTTCGCTGTTCATAAAGGCACCCCCGCCCGTGGCCAAAACCTGTTTGCCATTTTCCAAAAGCCGGGCAATCACCCGGCGTTCGCCTTCTCTGAAATAATCTTCGCCATGATCGGCAAAAATTTCAGGAATGGTTTTGCCCGCAGCAATGCAAATTTCATGGTCTGCATCAACGAAAGGCACATTCAACTTTTCAGCCAACCTGCGCCCCACACTGGTTTTGCCAGCGCCCATCAGCCCCACCAACACAATGGCGCGGCTGCCCAATGCTTCAGAAGTTGCTTCAATATCTTTATAAATCGAACGTCGTGCCATTTGAATTGGGCTTTTAGAGCAGTTACACAAAATTCGCAAAGCAGAAGCGATTTGGCAAAACCCGTTGACAAGGCTATGTTAACAACCCTCAAGGACGCGCGATGCCCGACACGATTAAGTTTATCTTTTTTATTGGCCTTTTGGTGGGTTGCGTTTATGGCGCGGCCTTTGCTTTGGCATCTTTCCCGCCAGAACCCAGCGAAATCACAAAATCATTGCCCCATGAAAAGCTCCGCCAACATTAGCAGCGACTTTAGGCTGCGTGATCGCTTTCTCGAAATGATGAGCGCGGAACGCGGTGCCGCCAACAATTCAGTGGCAGCTTACAGACGAGATTTGGAAAGCTATTTAGAGTTTCTCAATTCACGCCACGTATCTGCCATCGCCGCTAAAACCGATGATATTCGCGATTTTCAGGCCGAAGGCGAAAGGCTGGGCTTGGCCCGAGCCACTGCGGCACGCAGGCTTTCAGCCATCAAACAGTTTCATGGTTTTCTTCATGCCGAAGCCAAGGCCCCTGAAAATCCGGCAGCCATTGTTGAAGGCCCGCGCTCTCAACCACGCTTGCCAAAGATTCTCAGTGAGACAGACATGGTGGCATTGTTGCAAACATCCAAACAAAACCTTGAAGGCAAGCAAGGCTTGGGCCTTTTCAAAGCCATGCGGATCAATTGTCTTCTTACAATTTTGTCAGCAACGGGCCTGCGCGTGTCTGAGTTGATAACGCTCAGCGTGCGTGCGGTGTTAAGCAGCGATGAGTTTTTGATGATCAAAGGCAAAGGCGGGCGTGAACGCATTGTGCCGCTTTCAAAAGTGGCGCGTGAAACAATTGCCGCCTATTTGCCGGTGTTGCGGGCCCAAAGTGAGGCCGAGGCCAAATATTTATTTCCCTCGCATGGTGCCCAAGGGGTTTTGACACGGCAACACTTTGCCCTTGAACTAAAAGCATTGGCACGCCAAGCAGGCCTTGATGCCGACAAAGTTTCACCCCATGTGCTGAGGCATGTCTTTGCATCTGAACTTTTGGCCAAAGGCGCTGATTTGCGCGCTGTGCAACAAATGTTGGGCCATGCCGATATTTCAACCACACAAATTTATACCCATGTTCAGATTGAACGTCTGAAAGATGCGGTTGAACAGTTCCACCCGTTGGCGCGTCGTGGTAAATCCAAGGCGGGTTGACAAGACCTTTGCCAAAAGCCAGTAACACATCATTGAATTTATGTTTGGGGCCCCCAATTTCACATGCAAGCATTTCTTGATTTTGAAACACCTGTAGCCGAGCTTGAAGGCAAAATTGCCGAACTTCGGGCACTTGCGCAATCAGACCCTAAGGTTTCAATTGCCGATGAGGTTAAAGCCCTCGAGAAAAAATCGAATAAAATTTTGGCTGATCTTTATCAGAACCTTACACCGTGGCAAAAAGCCTTGGTGGCCCGTCATCAAGACAGGCCCCATGCGCTGAACTATATTGAAAAGCTGATCACTGATTTTACCCCTTTGGCGGGGGATCGCAAATTTGCTGAAGATGAAGCCATTGTTGGTGGCCTTGGCCGCTTTCAAGGCGAAGCCGTTGTGGTTATCGGCCAAGAAAAAGGTTCAAACACTGAAAGCCGCTTGAAACACAATTTCGGCATGGCCAAGCCTGAAGGCTATCGCAAAGCTGTGCGCCTGATGGAAATGGCCAATAAATTTGGCCTGCCCGTGTTAAGCTTTGTGGATACATCTGGCGCTTATCCCGGTGTTGACGCCGAAGAACGCGGCCAAGCCGAAGCCATTGCCCGTTCAACCGATTGTTGTTTGTCATTGGGTGTGCCGCTCATTGCGGTGATCATTGGTGAAGGTGGTTCAGGCGGGGCCATTGCCATTGCCACCGCCAACACGGTTTTAATGTTGGAACATGCGATTTATAGCGTTATTTCGCCTGAAGGGGCCGCATCAATTTTGTGGCGAGATCCGGCACGATCGAAAGATGCCGCAACCGCCTTGAAGATAACCGCACAAGATTTGAAAAAATTTGGCATTATTGATGAAATTATTGCCGAGCCGTTGGGTGGCGCACACCGCGTGCCTGAACAAGCCATTGGCGCTGCCAAAGATGCCATTGCGCGAACATTAAAAAGCTATGCTGGATTGTCGGCCGAGGTTTTGCGCAATCAACGGCGCGAAAAGTTCATGAATATCGGTCGCGGGCTTTAAGGCCTTATTTAAACCAGCCATTGATCTGGGTGAACTTATCCATCAGCGCTTGTTGCAAACCATTGGATGACGGCAACAAGGCCAAGCCGATCACGCAGGCGATAACGCAATATTCAACGGCCGTGGCACCACGATCGTCTTTGAGATATTGATCCACCTTCCCTAATATAGCCGTAGTGTTCATAATATTCTCCGCCGCATCGTTAACATTTAACAACCCGTTCGTTGCAGCGAGATTAAAACGATCGCGCAATTTTTACAGAAATCAAAAATTCAAAAGAATGTCGAGGATTGAGTAAAGGCTATGTTAATCACCCGCAGAAAAGCCCTTGGTTTGTTAACGACTTTGCCATTTTTGAACGTTGCGCGTGCACAAGACAACATAGAAACACTTCAGGTTTCATCGCGCATTCTGGATGTGAAGGGCAAAGCCGCAAAAGTATTCGCCATCACCAACAAGGTGGGCAAGCCCGGGCTTGAAATGGTGTTTGGCCAACCCTTTCGCGCGCAATTGATCAACACCCTTAACGAAGAAACCGCCATTCATTGGCATGGGTTGACACCACCTGTGGAACTTGACGGCGTGCCGGGCCTGCCGGTTGCGGCACTAAAAGCCGGTGAATCAAGACTTTATGAATTTCCCAACAACAAAGCCGGCACCCATTGGATGCATTCACATTTGGGCTTGCAAGAACAGCGCTTGCTGGCCGCGCCTTTAATTGTGCGTGAAACTGAAAAACCTTTGTTTGATGAACAAGATCATGTTGTCATGCTGCATGACTTCACCTTCCGCGACCCCGCTGAAATTCTGGCAGAGTTGCAGGCCAACGGCAGCCACCAAATGATGGGCATGACCATGGGCAGCGATATTTCTTATGACGCCATTTTAGCCAATGACAGAACTTTGGATGATCCTGAAATCGTGCGTGTTGAGCCGGGCGGCCAAATTCGCTTGCGCATTATCAATGGTGCGGCCGCCACAAATTTCTGGATCGATTTAGGAACGCTAACCGGCGAATTGTTCGCGGTTGATGGCAACACGGTAAAGCCCATCAGAGGTTCGCGCTTTCCATTGGCGATTGCCCAACGCGCCGACATCCGCGTGAAGCTGCCGCAAGCAGGCGCTGCCTACCCTATTGTGTTTCAATCTGAAGGTGATGCCTTGCGCGGCGGAATAATTCTCGCAACGCCCAATGCCGCCATTGCAAAACTTTCAGATCAAGGCGAACCCGGTGAAGCGCTAGATTTTTCATTGGAAGAAAAACTGCGTGCCGTGGCCAATGGCAATGACGAACCGCCAAACAACCATCAGTCGATAACGCTTACTGGCGGCGACGGAAATTATAATTGGGGCTTTAACGGAAAACCCAGCATGATGCATGATGTGTTGTTCAACATGCATCAAGGCGATCGTGTTGAAGTGATTTTGCAAAACCTCACCGCAATGGCCCACCCCATGCATGTGCATGGCCACTATTTCAAAGTGGTGGCATTAGGCCAAAGGCGCATTGATGGCGCAGTGCGCGATACAATCTTGGTGCCTTCGGGCCAAAGTGTCACCATCCAGTTTGATGCTGACAACCCTGGCACATGGGCGTTTCACTGCCATCACCTCTATCATCAAAACAGCGGCATGATGGCAGCAATGGCCTATGTTGGTGCGGCTTAAAACGCGGCGTTAAACATAAGCCCCATTAAACGTAAGCACCATGGCAATGCTTATATTTTTTGCCTGATCCGCAGGGGCAATCATCGTTGCGATTAACCTTGCCCCATGTTTCCGGCTTTTTTGGATTGCGCTTGGCAACTTTCGTCACCGCCTTCTGGGCCTGTTCTTCAAAATTCATGGTGCCGAAAATAGGCTGGCTGGTGTCGGCATCATCTTGGCCGGTGCTGGCATCAATATGATGCATTTCCATGGATGGAAGCGGCGTCTGATCAGGCAACACCTCATCGCCTTGTGGGCGCGATTGAATTTCAACACGCATCAATTGGCTGGTCACAGCCTCTTTCAAACGCGCCACCATTTCTTGGAACTGTGTAAAGCCTTCAGTTTTATATTCGTTCAGCGGATCACGTTGGCCATACCCACGCAAATGAATAACTTGGCGCAGATAATCATTGGTGATGATGTGTTCGCGCCACAGCCGATCAAGCGTCTGCAGCAGAACTGCTTTTTCAACTTGGCCCATAATATCGGCGGAATATTTTTCCCGCTTGGCATTATAATAGCCATCGGCTGCTTCAACCACACGCTCGCGAATTTGCTCATCCGCAATGCCTTCTTCTTTGGCCCAATCTTCAACCGGAAAATCAATGGCAATAGCCTCGCGCAAACGTTCGCGCAGGCCAGAGGCATCCCATTGCTCAGCATAGGCATTTTCCGGAATATGCTTGCTCACCAGATCATTGACCACTTGGTGGCGCATATCATCAACGGTTTCAGAAACTTCTTCGCCGCGCATGATGCCCACACGCTGATCAAAGATTGCTTTGCGCTGATCATTCATCACGTTGTCGAACTTCAACAAATTTTTACGAATATCAAAGTTGCGCGCCTCAACTTTTTTCTGTGCCGTTTCCAACGCTTTGTTGATCCAGCTTGAAACAATAGCCTCACCTTCTTGCAGGCCCAGCTTTTGCAGCATGCCATCCAATCGGTCTGAACCGAAAATGCGCATCAAATCATCTTGCAACGAAAGATAAAAACGCGAATGTCCGGGGTCGCCTTGGCGGCCAGAGCGGCCACGCAATTGGTTATCAATGCGGCGGCTTTCATGGCGCTCTGTGCCAATCACAAACAGGCCGCCCGCATCAAGCACAATGCGCCGGTTGGATTCGATTTCATCTTTAATTTTCTGAATGGCGTGTTCGCGCTCTGCGCCTTCGGCAAGATGGCCAAGCTCATTATCAATGCGCATGTCCAAGTTGCCGCCAAGCTTAATATCTGTGCCGCGGCCAGCCATGTTGGTGGCAATGGTCACTGCACCGGGCGCACCCGCTTGGCTAATAATCAAGGCTTCCTGCTCATGGAAGCGCGCATTCAAAACATTGTGCTTGATCCCAGCGGCTTCCAATGCCTTTGACAAAAGCTCAGATTTTTCGATCGACACTGTGCCCACCAAAACGGGCTGGTGGCGCGCTTGTGCATCTTTGATTGTTTTGATGATGGCATCAAACTTTTCACGCTCAGTGCGATACACTTCGTCATGGTCATCTTTGCGCGCCACTGGCACGTTGGTTGGAACATCCAGAACATCAAGGCCATAAATGTCGATGAACTCTTCAACTTCAGTCAGCGCTGTTCCTGTCATGCCCGCAAGCTTTTCATACATGCGGAAATAATTTTGGAAGGTGATGGACGCCATCGTCACGTTTTCGGGTTGCACTGAAACATGTTCTTTGGCTTCGATGGCTTGGTGCAAGCCTTCTGAATAACGCCGCCCTGGCATCATGCGGCCCGTGAATTCATCAATGATCACCACTTCATCATCTTTCACGATATAATCTTTATCGCGTGTGAACAATGTGTGGGCGCGCAAGGCCTGTTGAATATGATGCACAATGGCAACATTGCCTGCATCATAGATGGTGCCTTCTTTCAAAATGCCAGCCGCGGTGAGCAATTGTTCCAAATGCTCATTGCCCACTTCAGTCAATGTCACTTGGCGTTGCTTTTCATCCAGATCATAATCAGCCTTGTCGAGAAGCGGAATGAACTGGTCCAACTGATTATAAAGTTGAGACATGTCATCGCTGGGCCCCGAAATAATCAGTGGCGTTCTGGCTTCATCAATCAGGATTGAGTCAACTTCGTCGACAATCGCAAAGTTGTGGCCACGCTGCACCATTTCTTCGAGATGATATTTCATGTTGTCGCGCAAATAATCAAAGCCCAACTCGTTGTTGGTGCCATAGGTCACATCACAGGCATAAGCGGCGCGGCGCTCATTATCATCAAGGCCGTGCACAATCACGCCCGTGGTAAGGCCCAAAGCGCCATACACTTTGGCCATCCACGCGCTGTCGCGCTTGGCCAGATAATCATTCACCGTAACCACATGAACGCCCTTGCCCGAAAGCGCGTTAAGATAAACTGGCAATGTGGCAACCAAGGTTTTGCCTTCACCAGTTTTCATTTCTGAAATAATGCCGGCATTCAAAATCATGCCGCCCACCATTTGCACATCAAAGTGGCGCAAGCCCAATGCGCGCTTTGCGGCCTCACGCACCGCAGCAAAGGCAGGCACCAACAGATCATCCAACGTTTTGCCACCCGCAATGTCGGCTTTGAATTGTGCGGTTAAGCCCATCAACTCTGCATCAGACAAAGCTGCATAGGTGGGTTCTAATTCATTGATTGCGGCAACGCGCTTTTGAAAGGGAACCAATTTACGGTCATTGGTCGTGCCAAAAATTTTTGCGGCAAGTGAGCGCATTCCAAGCATAGTATCGTTCCTGACGGGGAAAACCCCAAATGATTGCGCGGGGGTTCCACCCGCTTGAACTCTGATAAAGCCTCACATAGTCGGCAAATGCAGATCTTTCAACCTGTTGCAGCACAGCAACAAATTCTAAAAAGGCATATTATTGCCTTGTTTCAAAGGCATTGCACCAATATAGAACAAATGGGGGCACACTTTAAACGATGGATTACATGCCAAAACTTCGCAATGTCTTGAAAACAGCACTTTTATCAGGCGTATTTGGTGTTTCGTTGGTGGTGGGTGCACATGCCCAAACCGCAACAGCGCCCGACCCTTTGACGGGTGATGACAAGACTGTGGCCACGGTCAACGGTTACGAAATTAAAACATCTGAAGTGCGCATGGCCTTTGATGATGTGATTGGCCAATTGCCAAATATGCCCGCAAAACTGCGGTTTCCCTTCGTTGTTGAATTTTTGATTGAGCGCCATTTGCTGGCCCAAGTTGCTGCCAAGGAAGGCACTGCCGAGTCTGATGATTATAAGCGCAGGCTTGCTGCCTATCAGGCCAAAGCGCTGCGTGATTCTTATTTGGCCCTCAAAATCAGCCCGTCCGTGACGGAAGATGAAATTAAAGCGGCCTATGATAAAGAATCAGCCAAAGTTACCCAAACTGAACGTATTCGGGCCCGCCACATTTTGGTGGCCACCGAAAAAGAAGCCAATGATATTGAAGAAAAGCTGAAAGGCGGGGCCAAGTTTGAAGATTTGGCCAAGCAATACAGCTTGGATGGCTCAAAAGATTACGGCGGCGATTTAGGATATTTTACCGCGCCTGAAATGGTGGCTGAATTTTCCAAAGTGGCTTTTGCTTTAAAACAAGGCGAAGTTTCAGCCCCCGTTAAAACTGATTTCGGTTGGCATATTATTCGGCTTGATGATCGCAAGATGGGCGCAGCCCAGCCTTATGACCAAGTTAAATCCGCCATTCGCAATGTGTTGGTGCGCGACAAAGTGCAAGCCTTGTTGGCTTCATTGCAAGGCACCGCCAAAGTTGAGATTGTTGATCCTGACTTGAAGAAGGCCCAAGAAGAAGCCCAGGCACAAAGCAAAGCGTTGGTTGATAAGCAAAAGCAAAATGGTGCGGCTGATGCCGTTCAAGGCCAATCAGATGGCACAGATCAAAGCGGCAAGGGCGATTTAACCTTGCCCGCAGACGCGCCCAAAACCCCATAATAAAAATAAGGCGATAACGATGGCGCATGAGATTTCACCTCTGGCCCCGACGCACTTTCCAGACATGCCAGAAATTTCTGGCGTGGCTTTAAGTGCCGCAGCAACGGGCATTCGTTATAAAAACCGCGTTGATGTGTTGTTGGCCACCATGGCCAAAGGCACAACGGTTGCGGGTTGTTTGACCAATTCCAAATCTCGCTCAGCCCCGGTTGATTGGTGCGCTGATGGTTTAAAGCAAGGCAAGGCACGGGCTTTGGTTGTAAACGCCGGCAATGCCAATGCCTTTACGGGCAAGGCTGGTGTTGACACCGTAAAAGCCGTGGCCAAGGCCGCAACCACATTATTGGGCTGTGCCCAAGCGGAAGTTTTTCAAGCCTCAACCGGCGTGATCGGTGAACCGCTTAATCCGGCCCCCATTGTGAACGCGCTTCCTGAATTGGTAAAATCAGCCAGCCCTTCGTCATGGGCCATGGCCGCCAATGCCATTATGACAACCGACACCTTTGCCAAAATGGCCACGGTGAAAGCCAAACTTGGCGGCAAAACCATAACAATCAACGGCATTGCCAAAGGCTCGGGCATGATTGCGCCAGACATGGCCACCATGTTGGTGTTCATTTTTACTGATGCAGCACTTCCATCGAAAATTTTACAAGCCCTTCTCACCAAAGCGGTGAACCCTTCGTTCAACTGCATCACGGTGGATGGTGATACATCGACATCAGACACTGTTTTATTATTCGCAACGGGCGCTGCGGGTGCTGTGAAAGATTTGAAATCAGCGGCTGATGCAAGGCTTAAACCCTTTGCCAAAGCGCTTGATGCCTTGTGCCTTGATCTGGCCTTACAAGTGGCGCGCGATGGTGAGGGTGCTGAAAAGCTGATCGAGATTAAAATTACGGGCGCTGAATCAGACAAGGCCGCCCATAAAATTGGCATGACGATTGCCAATTCTCCTTTGGTTAAAACCGCCATTGCGGGTGAAGATGCCAACTGGGGCCGCATTGTTATGGCCATTGGTAAAGCTGGCGAAAAAGCCATTCGCGATAAATTGAAGATTAAAATTGGTGGCATCGTGGTTGCTGCCAAAGGCATGAAAGACCTCGCCTATAAAGAAGCCGACATCATGCCCCACATGAAAGGCCGCGAGATTAAAATCGAGGCCGATATTGGCGTGGGCAAAGGCAAAGCTACAGTTTGGACATGTGATTTGACGCACAGATACATCGATATCAACGGCTCTTACCGCAGCTAGATGAAACGGGTTCTCGTTTCTGCCGTGGCCTTGATCGATGCTGATGGCCGCATTCTTATTGCAAAAAGGCCTGAAGGCAAATCCTTGGCTGGCCTTTGGGAATTTCCCGGCGGCAAGGTTGAAGAGGGCGAGCGCCCCGAAGACGCTTTGATCCGCGAACTGAAAGAAGAGTTGGGCATCAATGTTGAAAAATCATGTTTGGCGCCGCTGACGTTTGCCAGCCACGCCTATGATGATTTTCATTTGCTCATGCCGCTTTATGTTTGCCGCCGCTGGAAGGGCATCGCTCACGGGCTTGAAGGCCAGGAACTCAAATGGGTCTATGCCAAAGACTTGCGCAATTACCCCATGCCACCGGCAGACCTGCCGCTCATTCCGCATTTGATGGATTTGTTATAGAAATTAGAAAAGGCGGAAGGTTCAATCTTCCGCCTCTCTGATTTATCGAACCTCGTGAAACATTTCGGCGCGCGGCCTGCGGGCTTTTGGCAGGTTTACCAGCCAATCGCCCTCTGGTGCGCGTTGGCCCAAACAAAGAATGGCAACGCTGCGCAAGCCCTTTTCTTTCAATCCCAAAATCTCATCAAATTGCGCTGGGCTAAAGCCACCCATGGGCGATGAATCGACGTTCAATTCAGCCGCTGCTGCCAAACCAAAACCCAAGCCGATGAAAGCCTGCTGGGCCGCAAAGTGATAATTTTCCTCGGCACTCTTTTTTTCAAAACCAGCTATCGAACTTTTGCGCCGCTCGGCCAAGCTTTCGCTGGCCCCACGCACTGCCGCGAAATTATCAAACACTTTGCCCAAATTGCCCGCGTGAATATTGTCCCAAGCCGCAAAAACCAAAACCACAGATGCCTCTGTCAATTGCGGCTGGTTAAAAGCCGCGGCTTTCAACTTTTCACGAATGGCGGGGTTGCTAACCACCAACACATCAAAAGGCTGAAAGCCGTTGGATGAGGGCGCCATGCGAATGGCTTCAAGAATGTGTTCAAGCTTATCGTCTGCCAGTTTGGCCGATGTGTCATATTTCTTGGTGGCATAACGCCAATTCAAATTCGAAAGAAAGCTCACGATCTAATTCCTTGCTGCTATAACTGTACTTATGAAAGTTACATATACATAAGCTGGTGAAATTCAAGTGTTGATTGCCCATTTGGCGATAAATTCATCCACACTCAGCGCGCGCATATCGCCCACGGCTTTTGCCAATTGGTCATGCGGCCAATCCCACCATGCCAAGCCAACAAGGGCCACGCGAATAGAGTTTTTGAAGCGCCATTTTATGCGCTTTGCCGGAACGCCTGCCATAACCGCATAAGGCTCCACATCTTTTGTCACCACAGCACCGGCCCCAATCACAGCGCCATGACCAATTTTAATTCCGGGCAAAATAATGGCGCCATGGCCTATCCACACATCATGGCCAATGTCCACAACAGCACTTTTGCGCTTTTCGCGAAAATCCTTGTCAACCTTGGCATAGAGAAAATATTCATTGGGTCGATAGGTAATCTTGTGTTGCGAAACCCGATTCATCGGATGGTTCAACGCATTGATGCGAACATCAGAGGCAATGGCGCAAAACTTTCCAATTTGCGCATAAATCAATTCGCTGTGCCGCTCGACATATGAATAATCGCCAAGCACAGTGTCGGCCATCAACACCCGTTCGGCCACATCAGTAAACTGGCCCAGTTCACAATCACGCAAAACCGCTGAGGAATGTACGCGTGGGGTTCCATCACGTGGAGCGTTAATTTCATGGCGCGGTTTGTTCATGCCATCACCATAACAAAAAAGCCGCCCTGAACCAGAGCGGCTTTTGAATTCTTGGTGAAAGCTTAAGCAGCTTTGGCTGTTTGGGCTTCATGCTTTTTAGAAATCGAACGCTTCAACTTGCGCAATTTGTCAGACATCAATTCGCCTTTGGCTTTCATGATGAAAGCATCCAAACCACCGCAATGCTCAACCGACTTCAAAGCAATTGCACTGATGCGCATATTGTATGAAAGCCCCATCACATCGCTCATCAAGCTAACCTGACACAGGTTGGGCATGAAACGAGTGCGGGTTTTGTTGTTGGCATGGCTCACTTTGTTGCCGGCCTGTGGGCCCTTACCAGTCAATTCACAACGACGCGCCATAATAATCTCCATAGAAAAACAACCGGAAAAACTGTTCTCCGGCATCTGTTGAGGGTTCGATAAGGGGCAAGTGCAGCCTTGTCAAGCAAGGCCTTGCCTCTCGCACAATTTAGCCCAATTCCAACTTTGGCACAGGGGGTTAACGCACAACCCCCAAATCCATGCAAAAGGGCTGATACAGGCTGCGCGCCTAGACAGCCGCCCAACCCAAACCACCACCTATAGCGTGAACAAAACCGGAAAACCGGGCAATCAGCGATTCGGGCGTGGTCTGTTCTCAAAGGGGAACGATAAGTTAACGGCGGGCCTGCGCACTGCTGTGGCAGCGCAAGACATTGTTAAGAAACAAAGCGATAGGTTAAGATTGCGGCCCCCGAAACTGCTATTTCGGGCCATCCTGAGCTAATCTTATCCACAGGTATATGCTGCAAATCAAAGGAACAAAAACAGAATTCAACCGCAATAGCGATTCGGGCGGGCTTTGTTCTGGGTTGAATCCAAACATTAACACAGCGCCCCATTCTGTTACGGCCAATCGACATTCAGCCCGCTGCGGCTGAAAACCCATGTGAAAATATATTCATGCCTTAAAAAAATTTCCAGCTTTCGCGCCAATGATGAACTGTGGTTAGATGGCAAAACCAACTTTGAAACGACACCCCATGCCCGCGCTTCGCCCTGTCACTGCTATACTAGGGCCCACCAACACCGGAAAAACCCATCTCGCAGTTGAGCGTATGTTGGCTCATGGCAAGGGCATGATCGGTTTGCCATTGCGGCTTTTGGCGCGCGAGATTTATGACCGTGTGCGCCTGCGCACCGGCGATCATGCCGTGGCGCTGGTGACCGGCGAAGAAAAAATCATCCCACCAAATCCATCCTATTGGGTGTGCACGGTTGAAGCCATGCCGCCCGATATTGAAGTGCCATTTCTGGCCATTGATGAAGTGCAACTGTGTGGAGATTTTGAACGCGGCCATATTTTTACCGATCGCGTGCTGCACAGACGGGGCTTGGAAGAAACGCTGCTGTTGGGCGCTGCCACCATGCGGCCGATTTTGGAAAAGCTGCTTCCCAATGTGGAATTCACCTCAAGGCCCAGGCTTTCAAAGCTGACTTATGCGGGCCAGAAAAAACTCTCCCGCCTGCCCCGCCGTTCCGCCATCGTGGCCTTCACCGCTGAAATGGTTTATGCCGTGGCTGAACATATTCGCAAGCAAAGTGGCGGCGCTGCTGTGGTTATGGGCGCATTGTCGCCCCGCACGCGCAACGCCCAAGTGGCACTCTATCAATCGGGTGACGTTGATTATCTGGTGGCCACCGATGCCATTGGCATGGGCCTGAATATGGATGTAGACCATGTGGCATTTGCTGCCGCGCGAAAGTTTGACGGGTTTCAATTCCGCAATCTTAACCCTGGTGAATTGGGCCAAATTGCTGGCCGCGCTGGCCGCTATATGAACGACGGCACCTTTGGGGTTAGTGCTGAGGCCGAACCCTTTGATCAAGAAATGATCGACAATCTGGAAAACCACCGTTTTGATCCGGTGCGCGTGTTGCAATGGCGCAACCGCGATTTGGACTTCAGAACATTGGATGGTTTGCGCAAAAGCTTAGGGTATTTGCCAAAGCTGGAAGGCCTAACGCGGGCCCAAAATGCCTCTGATGTGACAGCCCTCGAAGCCATTTGCCGTGATGATGCTGTGGCCCGCCTTATCACCAAACCATCTCAAGTGCTGCGCGCCTGGGAAGCCTGCCAAATTCCTGATTATCGCAATATCTCGCCGGCTGAACATGCCCATCTGGTTTCACGCATCATCACGTTTCTGCATTCAGGTGACGGCTTTGTGTCGGAAGATTGGTTTGCCAAACAGCTTAAACATTCTGAAAATCTGGAAGGCGGTATTGATGCGCTGTCCACCCGCATTTCGCATGTCAGGTCTTGGACATTCATTGCCAATCGTTCAGATTGGCTTGAAGCGCCCTATTATTGGCAGGCCCGGGCAAAAGAAATTGAAGATCGGCTATCAGATGTCTTGCATGAACGCTTAACTCAGCGTTTTATAGACAGGCGAACCAGTGTATTAATGCAGCGTTTGGCGAAGAAGGAAGGCCTAATGACAAATATCGAAGCGGGCGGCGAAGTTCATGTTGAAGGCGAATTCGTCGGCCGCATCCAGGGTTTGAATTTCACACCCGATGCTGCAACCGATGCCACACAGCTGCAGGCGCTTAAAACCGCCAGCGTGGCCGCCGTTACCACCGAAATTTTGGCCCGTGCAAAAACCTTGGCGATGACGGCTGATACCGAACTGAAATTATCGCGCAGCGGTGACATCATCTGGTCGGGCAATGCCATTGGCCGTGTTGTGTCAGGCGATCATCCATTGCGCCCCAAGGCCGAAGTTATCGCTGATGAGGTTTTGCAAGGCCCGAACCGTGAAGAAGTGCGCGAACGGCTGCAAAAATTCGTGGGTCGCCATTTGCAAAGCGTTTTAGAGCCGCTGTTTAAATTGGAAGAAGCCGAAGGGTTTGATGCCCAAGCCCGCGGCATGGGCTTTCGCTTGGTGGAAGCATTTGGCGTTTTGCCCCGCGAAACCGTGGTCGACGAAGTAAAGGCCTTAACCCAAGATGATCGCGCCAAACTGCGCAGCATGGGGGCTCGCTTTGGGGCGTTTCACGTTTTCTTGCCGCTTTTGCTTAAGCCAGCGGCCACCGATTTGCGCATTTTGCTGTGGTGGCTGCAAACCCACAAGGGCGAAAGCGCCATTCCAACGCCGCCCACCAATGGCCTAACCTCAACCTTGGCTGATCCAAATTTGCCAGAAGGATTTTATCGCATTTGTGGTTACAGGCTGTGCGGCAAGCGAGCGGTGCGCGTGGATATGTTGGAGCGTTTATCCGATTTAATCCGCGACAGGGTTTTTTGGAAGCCGCGCATTCCAGAAGAGCCCCGCCCCCAAGGCTCTGTTGAAGGCGGCGGGTTTACCATTGTGTCTGATATGATGTCACTGGTGGGCTGTTCTGGTGAAGAATTTGAAGAGATTCTCACCAATCTGGGTTTCCGCGCACAGAAAAAGCAAATCGCCAAACCAGTAAGTATTAGTGTGCCCCCGGTTGCCCCAACGGCGGCGGTGGCGGAACCTGTTGAAGCCCCCGCTTCTGAAAGCCTGCCACCAGAAAGTTTGAACCCAGAAATCACGCCGATTGAAACTGTTGCCGCAGCTTCTCAACCCGAAATGGTCGAAATTAACGTCTGGTGGCCCAAAGATACGGGCCCCTTCCGCAAACCGCCGGAGCGCACCGCAAGGCCCGCCCGCGTTGAACACGATGCCAAGCCCAAGTTTGAGCGCCCGCGCGGCAAACCAAACCATAGCAAAGACCGAAAGCCCGCCAACCAAGACAGGCCACCACCAAGGCCGCCAAAACCTGAAAAGCCGCTTGATCCCAATTCGCCTTTCGCCAAACTGGCAGCCCTTAAAGCCCAAATGCAGGGGAATTGAGCTGACGCAGCGCCTTGATAAATGGCTGGTTTATGCGCGTTTTGTAAAACACCGCTCATTGGCCTCTGCGTTGATTGAAGGCGGCCATGTGCGCCTGAATCGCGTCAAAGTGTTAAAAATCGGCCACGCCCTCAAAGAAGGTGATGTTTTAACTCTGGTGTTGCAGGGCGATATTCGGGTGATCAAAGTTTTAGGTTTGGCTGAAAAGCGTGGGCCTGCCACTGCGGCAATGCAACTTTATCAAGAGCTGACAATCGAACAGAAAATCAGTGCATAATATGAAAAGCACTGCTATCAAAAAATCCAAATTCTCAACCGATGGAACATCATGACCTATATCGTCACTGAAAACTGCATCAAATGCAAATATATGGATTGTGTGGAAGTTTGCCCCGTAGATTGCTTTTACGAGGGCGAAAACATGCTTGTCATCCATCCTGATGAATGCATTGATTGCGGCGTGTGCGAACCTGAATGCCCGGCAGACGCCATTAAGCCAGACACTGAACCTGGTTTGGACAAATGGTTGAAGATCAACACCGAGTACGCGCCCAAATGGCCAAATATCACCATAAAGCGTGAAGCCCCGGCCGACGCCAAGGAATTTGACGGCAAAGCTGGCAAATTTGAAGCCCATTTTTCAGAAAATCCCGGCGAAGGCGACTGAAACCTGCAACCGCATTAACCATAATTCACCGTTCTGAACAGAAATCGACAGTGTACGGACGAGTTCGCCTTTAAATTTCCTTAAAATTGTGCTAGGCACCTTTTTATGTAGATTTCAACCAGTTTGATGAATCCGGGCCGTCAATGCTCGGATTTTTTAACGCCCGGATAAACCGGGGTCATCAGACCAAGCACAGGCGGTAAATACCAATGCCAAATTCCAAAGCAAAAAAAGCTCCAGCAAAAGCAGCTGTCAAGAAAATCAAGTTGAAGGTAAAGCCAGCGGCAAAAGCAAAACCAGCAGCAAAAGCCGTAAAAGCAGCCCCCAAAGCCGCAGCAAAGCCCGCAGTTAAAGCTGCAGCCAAGCCAGCGGTTAAACCTGCCTTGGCCAAAGCTGCCCCAGCGCCTGCCCCCATAAGGGCAGCAAGCCCAGCGCCTGCGCCAAAAGCCGCAACGCCTGCGGCCGCCGCGCCAAAAAAGATCGTGTTCAAAATTGGTGAATTAGTGGTTTACCCAGCACACGGTGTTGGCAAAATTACCAATGTGGAAGAACAGGAAATTGCTGGTGTGAAGCTGGAACTTTACATTGTTGATTTTGAAAAAGAAAAGCTGCGTCTTAAAGTTCCAACCAACCGGGCTGAACAAAAAGGCATGCGCCATTTGGCTGATCGTTCGTTGATTGAACAAGCCATGAAGGTGATCCGTGGCCGCGCCCGCATTAAGCGCACCATGTGGAGCCGCCGCGCCCAAGAATATGATGCCAAGATCAATTCTGGTGATTTAATCTCGGTTGCTGAAGTTGTGCGCGATCTTTACCGCTCAGACCGTCAACCTGAACAAAGCTATTCTGAACGCCAATTGTTCGAACAGGCTTTGGCGCGTTTTGCCCGTGAATTGGCAGCCGTGCGCAAAGTGGATGAAGATCAATGTATCCGCGAGCTTGAAGAATATCTGGCCCGCAACGCCAAACGCGGCGCTGCTGCTGGTGAAAAAGCTGAAGACGATAGCGCTGAAGAAGCAGCGTAACACTGCACTAATATTTTAAACTTTGCGGCGGTCCAATGTCTTGGGCCGCCGTAATTGTTTATTATGGCTTATATTTCAATCACCGGTTTGCGCATCAAAAACATTTTCCACGTCCCACGGTTTTGGTGGCACGCGCTGCGTTCCATGGCCCAATCAAAGTCTGCGCCGGGCATCATAAGTGTTGATTCCCGCATCATCAATGGCGTGCATCACACGCTAACAGTTTGGCAAAACCGCCAAGCCATGCGCAACTACCTAACCCAAGGTGCACATCTGCAAGCCATGAAAAGTTTTAAAAAACTGGGCAGCGGAAAAGTTTTGGGCTTTGAGGCTGAACGCGCGCCCAACTGGGGCGACGTTCACGAACTTTGGAAAACTCAAGGGCGAGAAATTTAATCAGCCTTCTAAATAATCCATGCTGCGGGCAACATCGCGCGCGATCTGCTTTGACTTGTGAACGCTGGGTGCAAAAGGCTCAAAGCTAACATAACCCTTATAGCCATCAGCCATCAGTGCCTCAACTTGCCCCTTGTTATCAATCATATCATGGCCATCAACCAAAACCCGTTGTGCGTCGCGCATGGTTGCCGCACTGTGTTTTTGATCAACCACGCCAGACACATGGATCAACCCTGTACGAGCGCCAAAAACAGCTTTCTCGCCTGCCACAAAATGGTGGAACGTGTCATGCGTAACTTTAAACCGCTTGGATTGTTTCACCGCGTCAATGGCGGCAATGGCTTCAGCCTTCAACCGCAATGAACATTCCACAAAGCCCAAAGGCTCCACACAGCCAATCAAACCATGATGCAATAAAATTGGTGCAAGGCCTGAAAGTGAATCGCGCAAACCATCAAGCCGCGCCTCGTCTGACGGTTTAAATTTTTTGTCATTGGTGGGAACCAGAACCAAGGCTTTTGCCCCGGTCAGTGCGGCATATTCCGCAAGCCTTGCTGCCTCGGTGGCTTTGGCACCGCTCCATTGATTAAAGCGCTGCAAGGCGTTCACGTTTAAAATGGTAATGCCTTTGTCTTTGGCCAGTTTTCCAATCATCTTGGCATTTTTATTGCCCATCAAAGATGTTTCAATATCATTGCGAATTTCAACCGCATTGATCCCAAGCGATAACGCCAGATCAAAAAAAGCGGCATATCCAAGTTTGGGCGCAACCATGTGATTGAGTGAAAACTGCATGTGGGGATTCTCCTGTGTCAGCGAGCGTTAGCAGCATCGCGTCAACAAGATAAGCGGCTGCAAGAAAGTTCAATCAGAAACTATCAGCAAAACCATTTGCGCAGCGGAACTTAACGCTGCAAACTGCGTTTCTATCAGAACGCCTTTCAATTTTCTGGCATCATTCATGCCCAAGAGGAACCCTATGGCAAGCTTTTCAAATTCAAAACATAAAGCCCGCACATTCAGCGCAGGCCTTTTTGCCGCCGCACTGTTGGTGGGGCTTGTGGGCGCTGGTGGAAATGGTTTTGCCCAGCCGCCAGATGATGGCTATTATTTCTACCATCACCACCGCCACCACAAGAAAATTTATCCCAGAATCTATCCGCGCGTAGATTTTGGCTTCGTTTATGGAAACAACGGCAACGTTATCCATCGCCGCGGCCAACCCTGTGTTGCCACCGCGATGGGATCAAGCCACCCGCTCTGTTAGTGCAAAACCAAGTGAACGGTTGAAAGGCGTGGCGGCGTTTAAGCCCCCGCCTGCACTTTCATATCGGCCTTGTTAATTCCCGCCACCTCAACGGGTTTCTTCATGGCGTCGCGGCGGAACGGGTCGCCCAATTCTTGGTTGATCATGGCTTCAATCAAGGTTGTTTTGCCATGTTTCATCTGGTCTTCGATGGCTTTGTGCAAGGCTGCGGTCAGCTCATCCATCGTATGGGCCACAACGCCTTCCAAACCGCAGGCTTTAGCAATGCCAGCATAAGACACTTGCTCATCCAATTCCGTGCCCACAAAATTATCAGCATACCAAAGGGTAGAGTTGCGTTTTTCAGCACCCCATTGATAATTGCGGAACACAATTTGCGTAATGGCTGGCCATTCCTTGCGGCCAATGGCGGTCAGTTCAGTGACGGCAATGCCAAAGGCACCATCACCTGAAAATCCAACCACGGGCACAGTGGGGCAAGCAATTTTTGCGCCCACAACCGATGGCAAACCATACCCACAAGGCCCGAACAGGCCGGGCGCTAGATATTTGCGGCCCTCATCAAATGATGGATAAGCGTTGCCAATGGCGCAATTGTTGCCAATGTCAGAAGATATAATCGCTTCGCGCGGAAGTGCGGCTTGAATGGCGCGCCAAGCCATGCGCGGGCTCATCCATGTTGGTTTGGCAGCGCGCGCGCGTTCGTTCCATGTGGTGCCCGGGTCATCGTTCTCATGATCCATCGATGAAAGCTGTTGGGCCCAGCGCGATTTTGTGGTGGCAATTAAATCGCGCCTGCCTTTGCGATCGTGCTCGCCTGCGGAAGGTGCCAATTTTTCTAAAATCGCAATGGCTACTTTTTTGGCATCACCCACAATGCCAACTGCCACGCGCTTGGTCAGCCCAATGCGGGCCGGGTTAATATCAACCTGAATGATCTCTGCGTGCTTGGGCCAATAATCAAGGCCATAGCCCGGCAAGGTAGAAAACGGGTTAAGCCTTGTGCCAAGGCACAAAACCACATCGGCTTGCTGAATAAGTTCCATCGCCGCTTTAGAGCCATTGTAACCCAATGGCCCCGCAAACAGAGGGTGCGTACCGGGGAACGCATCATTGTGTTGATAGCCCACACACACTGGCGCATCGAGCTTTTCTGCTAACGCCTTGGAAGCCGCAATAGCCCCACCCAAAACCACGCCAGCACCATTGAGGATGACAGGAAATTTCGCCTTCGACAATAATGCCGCCGCCGCCGCAATGGCATCAGCCCCACCGGCAGGCCGTTCAAATTCCACAATGGCTGGCAATTCAATATCAATCACATGGGTAAAATAATCCCGCGGCATGTTAATTTGCGCGGGCGCTGAATGGCGTTTGGCATTCATGATCACGCGGTTTAAAACTTCCGCCACGCGTGAAGGATCGCGCACCTCTTCTTGATAACACACCATGTCTTTAAACAGGGCCATCTGTTCCACTTCTTGAAATCCGCCTTGGCCAATGGTTTTGTTGGCCGCTTGTGGCGTTACCAATAAAAGCGGCGTGTGGTTCCAATAGGCGGTTTTCACAGGTGTTACAAAATTGGTAATGCCGGGGCCATTTTGCGCAATCATCATGCACATTTTGCCAGAGGCGCGCGTAAAGCCATCGGCCATCATGCCGCCAGAACCTTCATGCGCACAATCCCAAAAGTGAATGCCAGCCTTGGGGAAAATATCAGATATGGGCATGAACGCCGATCCGATAATGCCAAAGGCATGTTCAATGCCATGCATCTGGAGAACTTTCACAAAGGCTTCTTCGGTGGTCATTTTCATAGGGTTCTGCTCCGTTGCCCAATATTTACAGCAGCAACAGCTTGCCAGCTAGTGCCAGATTAAACCGAGGTTCAAGTCACGCAATCAAAACACCGCGTGCTCGCCAAGGCCAACCGTGGTTTGCCCGGCAATCAATTTGGCATGAAAATCTTGCAGCGTATCGTGGCCGAAGGATGGGGTTGCAGCCGCGTCATAAGCTTGGGTTTGGGGGTTCCACACCAACATCGATTCTGTTGCATAATAGCGGCCAATGCGCGCCAGCTCGGCTTTGTCAGAAAGGCCCAGCGTGGAAAGAACAAATATAATGCCGTTCAACAAAGCCACTGGCACTTGGCGAAACTTGGCGGGCTTGCCCAAAAGTTGAAACAGCGCTTCGCCTTGCGCGCGCGGCGTTTGGGCAGGCCCCGGCCCCCCGATGGGCAAAATGGCATTGTGCAATTTCGGGTCATCCAGACAATTGGCCAAATAGTGGGCAAGGTCTTGGTCGCTGATCGGCTTGCACGATGTCAAACACCCATTGCCAAAAAGCAAAAAGGCTTTGCCTTTTTTCACCCGATCAACTTGCCCAGAAAGTGATTTGAAATAGGCCGTTGGCCTGACGATTGAATATGTCAGGCCTGACGCAATTAGTTCGGCCTCAAAAGCCAGCTTCGCATGTTGAAATGCCAATTGAGGTTTTTGAACACAAATCGCTGACAGCAAAACAAACTGTTTCACCCCATAGTTTTTGGCCGCCTGAAGCACAAGGCTATGGGCGCGGTGATCAATGGCCCATGCATCGCGTGGGCGGCCAGTGCGCGACGCCATGCAAGATAAAACCGCATCAAACTCTTGCCCGCGAAAACCATCGCGTTCAATTGAAGCTGCATCCGTAACATCGCCCTGTTGGCGCCCAAAGCAAACCACCTCGTGCCCCCGCGCCAACAATTCAAGGTGCGTTGCCCGTCCGATTGTGCCTGTTGCCCCCACCATAAAAATCCGCATCAGGCAAAGCTATCATGATCAAACCACGGGTCAAGATGGCGTTGCAAACACCCGCAAACGATGGCCATCAAGATCAACCGCCGTAAATGTATAACCAAAATCCATCTCAGTGGGTGGCTGAATAATTGGCAAGCCTGCCGCAGCCCATGTTGCATGCCATGCATCAACTTCGGAGCTATCTTTGGCATGAAAGCCAATTTCGCTGGCCCCGCCAAAAGCTTCGGGCTTAGGTTCAACGCCGCCCTTTTCCCAAAACCCCAGAATGGTTCCTTCATTCAACATGAACATTGCAAAGCCTGGGGATGCTTCAAGCGGCCCCTCGGCTAATACCTTGGTATAAAATTCGGCACTGGCCAAAGGGTCTTTCACGTAAAATAAAATGCTGTGTTGGGGTTGCATGGTAATCTCCGTTGTTGTGAATATCCAAGTGATACCACACCCCACTGTCAGCAAGTGTCAGCAGCGTTCAAGTATAACCAGCAACCAGTTTTGCTAGCTCCATTTGGCTTTTAAGGCCCGTCTTGGCAAAAACACTTTTAAGATGAGTGCGCACGGTTCCAGGTTTCAAACCCAAAATAGCAGATGCATCAGGAACGCCCCCTGCCTCTATAATAGCCACCAAAACATTCATCTCACGCGGGGTTAAATGATATCGTCTCGCGATCAACTCAATGGATGACGATGGCACAATTTCTGCACGCTTCACAAACAGCATGGCGCTGGCCCGACCATCAACAGAAGCCCGCGTATGCTCTTTGGAAAGTGGAAGAACTCTGAAAATATAATCGTCACCCGTTGTGGACGGGAACAAAAATTCCTGCGCATGATCTGCCGCGTCTAGATCCAAAGCTTTCTCAAACAATTTCTGGCTTTTGATGTTTGTGGTTTTCAATTGATCCAATTCAATAGAAAGAATGTCGTTGCGTATCAGAAGTTTGCGCGCGGCTGCATTCATGTGCGCCACATGCGCGTTGCTATCGAGAAAAAAGATGGCGGTTGCAACCTCATCGACCGCGGCGCGCAAATCAGATATTTCGGAATTCTTTTTTTCCAATGCACGATTGATTTGAAAGGCCCGCTGAATGTGCGGCATCAGCATTTGCAGCTCAGCTCTTTCAACGGCATTATACATGGGTTTTGTATCCATGCGTGTGATGCAAAACAGATCAACTTTTTCATCAGTCTTATTTAAAATGGCAAGAATCGCATCGCCCCAGCCATTGGGTTGAATATAAGTTTGATAATAGCGCGTTGCCACATATTCAGCGGGGCTTAACAAATCTGTGGGGCAGAAAATTTCCCCCACCTTCTTGGTCATAAGAACTGGAACCCGCAGAGGACTGGTGAAAATAACCGACTGATTATAATGATTATGTGTTACGGCAAGAGACTTGGAACCTAGAAACACCTCCGAAGTCATCACCCTAAAATTTTCGTCCATTAGAACAGCGTGTGATGCATCGTAATGTCTGGCAAATGCCTCCAGCGTGCTTTGCCAAAGGCTGGGATCAAGTGCAGCATCGTAAAGCTTGCCGATCAAATCCAAAATGGCCGTTGACACCTGATCATCTTTTTTTTGTTCCATCGAAACCATCAAACGGCCCTGCCTCTAACGCCATTAAATGAGAAATCCATCAGATAAGATTATCAAAAACACCAATAGTTGATAGAGCAAAATTTCTTTTCGTCCTCTCCCAATTGGGGGAGGACAGAGCCATTACAGTTTGACATTGATCAGATGTGTCTGTCGCTCAGTCAGTGACTCGACAGAACTTAAATGCAGCTATCGGGAGCTTTGAGAGAATGAAATTCTGGAGACAACTAAGCTTTGGAGCCGCGTTTTCAGTTTTCTTAATCTTGCCTGCTGAACATGCACTGGCAGCTCCCGCCACTGATTGCACCGTCTCGGGCATGATTCAAGGTGGCGGCGGATTAGCGGGCGAAACTGTGAGTGGTTTGGAAGCCTTCTTGGGAAGCGCTGCCCACAGTTGGTCTTCTGTCTTTGGCGAAGCGGTAGCAGATTTGACGTGTGGCAATTGGGTTTTCCAGCTTGATGGCGCAGATTACTATCATGCTGCAAACATGATAGGCGACGGAACTCGGGTTCACACCAATGAAGGCCATATCGGCGGAGCAGTTTTCTGGCGAGACACGCAAGTGGGCGCATTGGGCGTGGCAAGTTCGGTAATTCTCAGTGCTAACGATTCAAAGGAGGGAGCTGCCTACGCCGAAGCAATTTTTGGAGGATCGCTCTGGCGAGTTGGAGGCTTTGGCGAATATTTTGCGGGTGATAACCTTACCTTCGGCATCGGCGCAAACTATATCAATGGAAGCTGGTCCGCGCAAAGCTATGCGTCCCATGTTGGCGTTGAGGCAGATGCCTACGCTAAATTCTATGCAACTGACAATCTCAGCCTCACTTTGCGTGGCGATATTTTGGCGTCAACAGTAACATTTAACACTGGCTCATTGAGTTGGAACGGATTTGCCATTTCCAGCCAAGCCGAATATCTTGTGCCGGGCAGTGCACTTTCTCTGTATGGCGGGGGGCGATTTGCAGATCGAACAAGTGTCTCCAACAATGCCGCGCAATATCAAGATGTACAGGGCTTCGTTGGATTAAAACTTGCTTTGGGCGGTGCTTTCTATAACACCTTGCGTGACAGAGATCGCAATGGCGCATATGACAACACCAGTGTGTTTGATGAAAAACTTCCAAACGAGGAAGCTGAATACGCCAATTTATTCTTCACCAGAAACGGGTTTTAGATTCAGCGTCGCAGTAAATTCGATTAAACCAGTCTAACCCGCTGTTCCCCATTGCACGTAGTCGATACGTGTGGCCCCCGTGGCCAACATAATCACACGGTCAAGCCCCAGCGCCACGCCAGAGGCTTCGGGCATCATCGACAATGCTTCGAGCAATTCTTCATCAATGGGATATCGCTCACCATAAATGCGCTGTTTTAAATCCATTTCGTCTTCAAAGCGGCGGCGTTGTTCGGCAGCATCCGTCAATTCGCCAAAGCCATTGGCCAATTCAACACCGGCCGCATAAAGTTCAAACCGTTCGGCCACGCGGGCATCATGCCCACAAGCCCGCGCAAGGGCTGCCTCGCATGATGGATATTCATAAAACACGGTGATGCGCCCCTGGCCTAAATGCGGTTCCACTTTCTCAACCAGAATGCGGCTGAAAATATCTGTCCACGTTTCGCCCTCCTGAAACGCCACGGGCGATTGCGCCGCCAAGGCTTTTACATCTGGCTTGTTGCCATCCAATGTGGAAAGCAAATCCACACCGGCATATTTCTGAAAACCTTGCGCAACTGTCAACCACTCAACCTCAGCCAAGGGCTCACACGCAACGCCTTTCCAGTTAAACTTCACAGCCCCTGCGGCCAGCCGCACCAGCGCCACTGTATCATCAATAATCTGCTTATAGGGCTCGCCCGCGCGATACCATTCCAACATCGTAAATTCGGGTGCGTGGGTTGGCGTTCTCTCGCGATTGCGAAAC
>JAYUHQ010000233.1:0-1443 GCA_043766895.1 Aestuariivirga sp. | reverse complement strand
CTTTTGTTGGCAGCCGTATTAAGCTCAATTGTTCCGGCAGATGGTCTTGTGCGCAAAGTTGAGATTGAACAACTTGAAAAATTACTCAAAACAAAATTTCAATTTGCCAACAGTCAATTGGAAACAGCAATGAGTATGGCCAACAAGCAAGGATCCTTTACCGATGTCGAAACACTCGCTAAATATTTGCCTGAGCTTTTGAGCATCGAAGACCGCACGCATCTGATTGGCCTGCTATGGGATTTAGCATTGTGTGATCATGAATTGCACCAGCGCGAAGAAAGTTTAATCAATAAAGTGGCCGATGCAGCAGGCGTGTTGCGCAAACGCGTGGCCGAACAAAAAGCCATCGCTTCAAGCCGCAGTGGAATGCGGCCTTAGGTTCGTCGCCTATCGATAGCCTCTGCCATCGAACACATGATCTCAAACATCATGACGGTGCCTGCATAGGCCGTCATGCCCGAGGGATCAAACGGTGGTGAGACTTCGACCACATCAGCACCCACAATGTCGAGGCCACGCAACTCGCGCAGCATTTGCTGGGCTTGGAACGTCGTAAAGCCGCCAATCTCTGGCGTGCCAGTGCCCGGCGCATAAACCGGATCGAGCATATCAATGTCGAAGCTCACATAGACCTCCGAGTCGCCCACAATATTGCGGGCTTCGGCCATGATTGCTTTGGGGCCTTTTTCCATGGCCTCTTCAATGCGCACCAACCGCACACCCATTTTCTCGCCATATTCAAAATCATCAATATCATACATGGAGCCGCGCAAACCAATTTGAATGGTGCGCTTTGGATCAAGCACGCCTTCTTCAATCGCCCGGCGGAAAGGGGTGCCATGGGTATATTTGAAGCCGCCGAAATAAGAATCATAGAGATCTGTGTGCGCATCGAAATGGATCATCGCTACGGGCTTCTTTTCACCAACGGCGCGCAAAATCGGCAACGAGCATAAATGATCACCACCAGCCGATAACGGCCTGATACCCTGCGCCACCAATTTTTTGAAATAGGTTTCAACCCGCTTCAAGGCATCATCAACATTAGCAGGGTTTACGGGGCAATCACCAAGATCTGCCACATTGGCCAAATTATAGGGCACCACTTGCGTGGTCTGGTGCATGCGCCGCACCATAGCCGATTGATCACGCATCTGGCGCGGGCCATGGCGCGGGCCTGGGCGGTTGGTGGTGCCACCATCCCAAGGAACGCCAACCACGCCAATATCGATATTCTTTGCTTCAGCTAATGGCACATGCGGCAGACGGAAAAACGTTGCTAAGCCACCAAAACGCGGCGTAACGAGACCTGATATGGGTTGATTAAAATCAGACATGGCGCAGTTCCTTATTTTCGATGATACCATAGTGAAGTTTATAGTGCTGCCAAGGGGCCAGATAGAGTAAGATTTTTTCATGAAAACGGAATTTGACTATATC
>JAYUHQ010000232.1:0-27136 GCA_043766895.1 Aestuariivirga sp. | reverse complement strand
AAACATCGCGAAGGACAATACGATTTTTCAGCGCCAAGGTTACATTCTGAAACCAAACCAAATTCGGCAAACCTAACCGCCTATCGCATGAGCAACGGCATTGACGTTGTCAGCCATCCATTGTTGATAGGTTTTTCCCGCAGGTTCAGTTTCTGAAACGGCAATAATGGGAATTGTCTGCTTTGCTGCCAATGCCATCATGCGGTCTGCCAAGGGGCTTGTGGCCTGTGCATTATAAGCCAGAATTTTAATCGCGTGGGTGTTCAGATCATTTTCAAACTGAGCCATATCGGAAATTGAAGGTTCTGTATCGTTCATGATGGCAATTTGAAAATTCAATTCTTTCACCTCAAATCCCATGGATTGAAACATATAACCAAAAACTGGTTCGGTTGCGGCAACAGCCAAACCCTTATGATCGCGATTAAGTGTGGAAATCTGCTGAATGATCGGAAGCAGACTTTGCTTAAAATCGATTTCATTTTTCCGGTAGATTGGCGCATTCGCAGGATCAATTTCAACTAACTTTTCGGCAATCGTTTTGGCCACTTTGCGCATCGTGTCCAAATCATACCAAATGTGTGGGTTGTCGCCGGTCGTTTTGCCAGCGACAATTCCAGCAGAGATGATCGATAGACCGGGTGCAGCACTCGCCGCCAGCAGATGCTCGGCCCACGGATCATAATCCAACCCATTTAATACAACAATTTGCGCTTGAGCGATACTACGTGCCACGGAAGGGCTTGCCTCAAACAGATGTGGATCTTGATCAGGATTCGAAAGGATGCTGCTAACATCAACCAAATTGCCGCCAATTTGATTGGCAATATCACCGTAAAAGTTTTCTGCCGCCACGATCTTAATTTTTGACGCGCAGGCTTGGGGAATATTCGCAATAAAGCTGAGAGTTGCTGCAATAGTGAAGGCCGAAAGAGATCTGAATTTTGTCATTGTTTTCCCCGTTTGGATCACATTCGCATTAAAGGCAAGAATGTGACAAAATTAAAGACGTTAAAAATCCTGCTTTTGACCTATCACGATTTTATGCTAACAGATGGCCATAGCTCGCAGAGGGGTTCTCGAAATTCGTGGATCCGGCGGTCTAAAATTGAGTTTTAACAGGGAAATTAACATGAGCGATATCGCTGACCGCGTAAATAAGATCGTAGTTGAACATTTGGGCGTTGATGCCGCGAAGGTGAAAACCGAAGCAAGCTTCATCGACGATCTAGGGGCAGACAGCTTGGACACGGTTGAACTCGTGATGGCTTTTGAAGAAGAGTTTGGCATTGAAATTCCAGATGATGCCGCAGAAACCATTCAAACTGTTGGCGATGCAGTGAAATTCATCGAAAAGGCGAAAGCTTAAAGTTAGGCCCGCTGTGGGCAAATGAATTAAGCGCGGGGTCAGGGCAACTTGAAACCCCGCGTTTTTATGTGTGCAACCAAGAGATAGGTGCAATAATGCGGCGTGTTGTAATTACTGGTTTGGGCATGGTGTCGCCACTGGGCGGCAATGTGGATACCACTTGGAAAAATATTTTGGCGGGCGAATCGGGTGCAGGCCCCATCACACGTTTTGATGCTTCTGACCTTTCAACGCGCATTGCCTTTGAAGTAAAACGCGGTGATGGCACCAATGGCACATTGAAAATGGATGATTGGGTTGATACCAAAGATCAACGCAGGTTTGACGATTTTATTCAATATGCACTGATTGCCGCCAAACAAGCTTTGGCTGATGCAAAATATGAACCCAAAACACCCGATGAACAATATCGTGCTGGTGTCATGGTGGGCTCTGGCATCGGTGGCCTTCCCAGCATTTATGAGACGTCGTTGTTGCTCAACGAAAAAGGTCCACGCCGCATCAGCCCTTTTTTCATTCCGGGTTCGCTGATTAACTTGGCCTCGGGGCTTATTTCAATCAATTGCGGCCTTAAGGGGCCAAACTCTGCTGTGGTTACGGCGTGTTCAACGGGCTCGCATGCCATTGGCGATGCGGCACGCATCATCATGATGGATGACGCAGACGTTATGGTGGCCGGTGGCGCAGAAGCATGCATCAGCCGCATTGGTATTGCGGGGTTTATTGCGTGCAAAGCGCTTTCTCACAAGTTTAACGACGATCCGAAAAAAGCTTCCCGGCCCTATGATAAAGATCGTGATGGTTTTGTGATGGGCGAGGGTGCGGGCGTGGTTGTGCTTGAATCACTTGAACATGCACAAGCGCGCGGCGCACATATTTATGCAGAAATTATCGGATATGGCATGTCTGGCGATGCCTATCATGTAACAGCACCCGCCGAAGATGGTGATGGCGCCTATCGTTGCATGAAAGCAGCTTTGCGCCGCGCCAATATTGGTGCGGGTGATATTGACTATATCAACGCCCATGGCACGTCGACGCCATTGGGTGATGAAATTGAATTGCGGGCCGTGGAAAGATTATTGGGCAATCATGCGCCCAATCTTGCCATGTCTTCCACCAAATCTGCTGTGGGCCATCTTTTAGGTGCGGCTGGTGCTGTTGAAGCGATTTTCTCAGTTCTGGCCATTCGCGACAACATTTGCCCACCCACGTTAAATCTCGACAATCCTTCAATGGAAACCACAATTGATCTTGTGCCCAACCACGCCAAGAAAAAATCGATCAACACAGTTTTGTCTAATTCATTTGGTTTTGGTGGAACGAATGCGTCTTTGATTATGCGCCGTTTTGCGGCATAGTCATTTTAGTAAAGGGCCAAGTGTGCAGTGAAAGACGACGAGCCGATAACCCGCGTTTCTGAACCTGCTCTTGCGCGAAGCCGCAGGCCTGTTTTGTTGCGGCTGTTTGGTCGGTGGTTATTATGGGCGCTGGGCCTTGGTGCACTTGTGGCTGGTGTGGTTGCTTGGGTGTGGCTTAACTTCACAGCATCGGGTCCGTTGGTTGCAAAAAAGATTTATGAAATTCCCAAATCTCTCACCCGCGAAGAAATCGCGGTCACTTTGAAAGAGCAGGGCATTATTTCAGATGCGCGTATTTTTTCTGCTGCCGCTGCGGTAAATGCGTTCCGCGGTGGTAAGTTGAAGCCGGGCGAATATGAATTTCCCGCCAACGCGTCAATGCAAGATGTGTTGTCGATGGTCACTGCGGGAAAATTTCTCACCTATAAAGTTACAATCCCCGAAGGTTGGACATCACAAATGGTGGTGAACCGCTTGAATGAACAAACCGAACTGGATGGCACCGTCAGCAAGGTTCCCGACGAAGGTTCAATCCTGCCTGATACTTATGTGTTTCGCCGTGGTCTTTCGCGCGACAAACTGTTGGCCGACATGCAGGCAGCACAGACCAAATTGCTAGATCAGGAATGGTCACGTTTGCCTGCGGATAGTGTCATAAAATCCAAACAGGAATTGGTGACGCTGGCGTCAATTGTTGAAAAAGAAACCGGAGTTGCGGAAGAACGCCCCATGGTTGCCGCAGTTTTTCTCAATCGATTGAAGCAAAAAATGCGCCTGCAATCTGATCCCACAATTATTTATGGTTTGGTGGGCGGCAAGGGTAAATTGGATCATCCAATCACCCGAACCGAGCTTGATCAAATAACGCCGTATAACACCTATCAAATTGATGGCTTGCCACCTGGCCCTATCGCCAATCCCGGAAAAGCCGCGATTGAAGCGGTGTTGGCACCAGCAAAAAATGACTTTATTTATTTCGTTGCCAATGGCACGGGCGGCCACGCTTTTGCCACCACGCTGGAAGAACACAATGCCAATGTTAAAAAATGGCGCGCATTAACGGGCCAAGCTGATGTGCCGCCAGAACCTGACGCACCCATAGCAGACGCGCCAAAGCCCGTTGTGGCAGATGCCCCGGCCGCAACGCCACCCGCGGCGCCACCCCCAGCACAGGCCGTTGAACCTGATCCTTCGAAAAAGAAAATTCCAATCCCCACATTCAAGAAGCCAAAAAAATAATGTCACTTTCGTCTATGACTGGTTTTGCCAGCGCCAGCGGCAACCACAAAACATCGACTTGGGCATGGGAGCTTAAAAGCGTTAATGGCAAAGCTTTTGATGTGCGCCTGCGTCTGCCCCAAGGCTTTGATCATTTAGAAATTCCAGCCCGGCAGATTTTGGCGCAGAATTTCAAACGTGGAAATGTACAGGTTAATCTGACTCTGCAAAACCAATCTGGTGAAGATCGCATTTCCATCAATCGCGATGTGTTGGAACAATATCTGGTTTTGGCAGAAGAATTGCGCAATCGCACGGGGGCCTTGCCGCCAAGTTCTGAAAGCTTGCTGGCCCTGAAAGGCGTTGTAGAAACGAAGTCAGAAGTGCGCACAGAACAAGACCAAATTGAAATTGATCACGCAATTATGCAAACATTTGCCCAAGCCGTTTCTGCATTGGCCAAAAATCGCGATGAAGAAGGCGCTAAACTTTTCCAACTTTTGAAAACCCAACTTGATGAGATTGAAAATTGTCGGACAAAAGCTATTCAACACCCATCACGCAAAACTGAAACCATCAAACAGAAACTGAAAGACCAAATCGCTCAGCTGCTTGAGCTTTACAGTTTTGATGAACAGCGGCTTCACCAAGAAGCGGTGTTGCAGGCCACCCGCGCCGATATTCAGGAAGAGCTTGACCGCTTGGGCGTTCATATTTCAGCGGCGCGCGATTTGTTGAAATCAAAAGAACCCGTTGGCCGCAAATTTGATTTTTTGGCGCAAGAGTTTAATCGTGAGGCCAACACCCTCTGCTCAAAAGCCAATGATGCGGGGCTAACATCCATCGGACTTGATTTGAAAACCACCATCGATCAAATGCGTGAACAGGTGCAAAATATTGAATAGGTCATCGACCAATGTCAGCGTCCGCCGCCGTGGGCTGTTGTTCGTGATGTCTTCGCCATCGGGGGCGGGCAAAACCACGTTGTCACGAAAATTGCTGGCTGATGACAAAAACATCTCTCTTTCCGTATCTGTCACAACAAGAAAGCCCAGAACCGGTGAAGTTGATGGCAAAGACTATCACTTCATTGCCAAAGAACGTTTTGAACAGATGATTGCAAGGCGCGAACTGTTGGAATGGGCCAATGTGTTCGGCAATCTTTATGGAACGCCAAAGGCACCGGTGGATGCTGCCTTGGCCGAGGGCCGGGATGTGCTGTTTGATATTGATTGGCAAGGCACGCAACAATTGGCCCAAGCGATGGAAGATGATTTGGTGCGCGTATTTATATTGCCGCCAGACGCTGATTCTTTGCGCACCAGATTGATAACCCGCAACCAAGATTCATCTGCCGTTGTGGCCAAACGCATGGCCGAAGCGCCGCGCGAAATCAGCCACTGGGCCGAATATGACTATGTGGTCGTCAATGCTGATGTTGAAAAAACGCTTGCCCAAGTGGTGGCCATTCTCACCGCCGAACGCCTGCGCCGCAAACGCCAAATCGGCCTAACTGAATTTGTACGCGAATTGACGGCCAAGCTTTAAGTATAAACTTAAAGTGGCGAATTGTTGGTTACGTCGCCGCAGCTGGCATGCCATAAATGCTATCCCAACGCCAGCGCCAAGCGACCAAAATCTCCAATTGTCAATTCTTCGGCGCGCTTGGTGGGCGCAATGCCAAGGCCTTCTAAAACAGCTTCGGGCTGATCAAATGCGGCCTTCAAACTTTGTCTTAGCATTTTGCGGCGTTGGCCAAAGCCTGCGGCTGTTACGCGTTCAAGGTTTTTCAATGTGCAGGGCGGCGAGCACACGGCGCGGGGGATAAGTTGCACGATGCTGGAGGTGATTTTTGGCGATGGCGTAAAAGCACTGCGGTTCACGTCGAAAAGCTTCTTGGCCTCGCAGCGCCATTGGCTAATAACCGATAAGCGGCCATAAGCATCAGCGCCTGCCTTGGCAGCAATACGCTCGGCTACTTCTTTTTGAAACATAAGCGTGAGCGATGAAAACCATGGCGGCCAAGGTTCAACCGACAACCAACCAATGAGCAAAGGTGTCGCGATATTATAGGGCAAATTCGCCACAATTTTTGCGGGGCCTTTGATCAACTTTGCCCAATCCACCTCCATGGCATCGCCCGAAATAATCTCAAGCTTGCCAGGATAATGTGCTGCAATTTCTTGAAGTGCGGGCAGGGCGCGCGTGTCGCGTTCAACGGCAATCACGTGGCTGGCACCCTCGGCCAACAGCGCACGGGTTAAGCCGCCAGGCCCCGGGCCCACTTCAACAATGGTGAACCCTTCCAATGGAAAGGCAGCCCGCGCAATGCGCCTGGTGAGATTAAGATCAAACAGAAAGTTTTGGCCAAGCGCTTTGTTGGCTTTCAAACCATGCGCTTCAATCACGTCACGCAAGGGTGGCAGGCCATCATCACTCATTCTGCTCTTGCCATTTCGGCAGCAAGTTTAATGGCTGCAATCAAACTGTCGGGCCGGGCATTGCCAGTGCCTGCAAGGGCCAAGGCTGTGCCATGATCAGGCGAAGTTCGAACAATCGGCAAGCCCAACGTAACATTAACACCGCCGTGAAAATCTAATGTTTTGACAGGGATCAAAGCCTGATCATGATACATGCAAATAATGGCATCATAGGTGGCGCGGGCTTCGGCATGAAAGGCCGTGTCTGCAGATATTGGCCCAAAAAAATTCATGCCTTTTTGTGTCAGAATTGCAATGGCAGGGCCAATCACCGTGCGCTCTTCAATGCCCATCGCGTCGTTTTCACCCGCATGTGGATTAAGACCAGTCACCGCAATGCGAGGGTTTTGAATGCCAAATTGCCCCTTTAGTGCCGCGTGGACAATCTCGCCTTGGGCAATAATTTCATCAGTTGTCAACGCGGCCGGCACGTCTTTCAATGCAATGTGAATGGTGATCGGAACTGCTCGTAAGCCACCTGCCACCAACATCATCACTTCTTTAATATGGTTGCCGCCCTTGCTGGCCAAATGCGCTAAAAAATCTGTGTGGCCCTGATAGATAAAACCAGATGCATAAAGCGCATCTTTGTTGATGGGGTTGGTAACCATGGCAGAAGCTTTGCCGAAACTGCAAAGCCCAAAAGCCGTTTCAATTGCATCGATAACAAATGGGGCATTGCGCGCGTCAATGATTCCGGCTTGCGTTGGTGCGGGCAGGGGCTTGTGCAAAACCGGCAGCGCCGTTTTAAAAATAGATTTGGCATGTTCTGGCGTGTCGATCTTTTGAACGGGCACATCAATTTTGCACAGCGCCAAGCGCTTGATCATATCATCAGCATCACCCAACATAAAAAACTGGCAATCAATGTTTGAGTGAAGTTCACGCCAAGCTTTGGCCGTTATTTCTGGTGCAATAGACGCAGGCTCACCGCAGGTCAGTGCGATCATCGCGCATAGCTCTGATCTTTATATTCGATAATTGCCGTTTGGCGCATCTTGGCCACATATTTGGCTTCAATGCTGTCATATTTTTCATTCATCGTCATCGCTTCAATCTGTTGACGTGTAGGATATTGCACGTTCAATTTTGGTGGCGTAATTATCCGGCTGCCACAATAGGCCAGCAATTGAATGCCGCTTTTGTAACGCATTGGCCCAACGGCATGGCCCACGCCACGCGCGTTAAGTTGTGCCTGCAAAGGCGGGGGCAATTTGCGACTGTCTGCTTCAATGGTTTTGCCAACTTGCACATTGAATATTCCCGTTGCAGCACTGCGAACACCCGAACAGGATTTAATTTTTGCAGCCACTTGCCCGGCTTCAACCGCGCGAGATTGCAACAACTGTGGATCATTGCCTTCAACCGGAAAATTCACTTCAAGCAACTGCAAAACCTTCACAGGTTGGCGGCGCGGATCAGCCAAAACCTTGGCCACTTTGCCGTTGATTTCTGATTTGATAGACGCGAATTTCTTATCAACTTCGGCCTGATCAACATTCACTTTTTCGTGGAACTTTGCGCTCAACAACCGCGCAAAAGACATTTGCGCCGCAGCATATTGGCGAAGTGTGCTCACCGCCAAACCCTGTGAACCAAGTTTGGCCTTCAAGCCCGCCTCATCGGTTTTCATGCTGGTTGCCATTTGCAGCAACCTTTGATCAACATCTTTTTCAGTGGGATCGATATGGTTGAGTTTGGCTTCATCGATCTTCACAACATCATTGATGAGATCATTGGCAACTTGCACACGACCAAGTTTTGCTGGCTGTGACACACCAAGAATTTTGAGCAAACGAATGCGTTGGTCGACATCAAAACTGGTGACGGGATGATCATTCACCGTAGCAATCACAGCCGCCTCTTGGGCAAAACTTGTTGATGCGCACGAAAGAAAAAGCGCCAAAGCGCAAAGAGTGGAGCGGGAAAATGTCATATCAGAACTTTGCTGTTACGCCAGTTTTGCCAAGAGTAGCGAATTGTATGGAAAGCATCACCTTGTCTTCTTTCAAATGAGAGACAGAGTCTTCGGTGCCCGTATATGCAAATTTGAAATTCATACATTCACAATCAAATTCTATGCCGATGGTTCTTTGCGCTAAAACGCTCGCTACAAAATCATAGGTCAGGCCACCGAAAAGGTTCCATCCGTCGCTTAGTTTCACTTTCGCATCTGCCGCAACCCATTGCTCACGATACAATCGACCGTATGCGGGTTCTGCGCCAAAATCGAGATAACTAATATTGGTGGAGAAATCGTCAAAACTAAGGCTGGCCACTGCCTCTTGGCGGTTAAGACCAGAAAGGTCATTGTTGACGCGCGCTTCATAGGAAAGGCTGAAATTGTTCCACGGTTGAAAAACAATTGCCGCGACCAAATCTGATTGATTGTTCGATAAGCCCGAACCCGCAACATAACTGTTTTGCCCAGCAATATGCACAGACTCACCCGCACTGGCGCGAATAAACCCACCATTATTGCCGATGAGAGAATAGGTTACGCCTAAATCCGCCCGTGTGCCGCCTTCATAACGGTCCATGCCGGTGAATCTGTCGGCCAAGAACAGGCTGGTGTGATCAAAATTCAGCGTGATGGAATCTTCATTGCCAAAGGCGTTGGTGGCGCCCTCATCGGCTGATGAAACAACCTGAAACACTGGTGTTATGATGCTTTGGCCATAGGGCAAATTGGCGATGAATGGCATGCGCATATCAACGCCAATGGCAGGCAGAACGCGCGCTTGCGATTCAACACTGTGAAAGCCACCAGGCACACTAAGGTCTGGCACATTATTGCTCATCAACACATCGCTGCGCAAATTTGCAAAGGGCGTAATCACCGCGCCAACATCTGTATAAATTTGTGAATGCCAATTCACCTGCGTGGTGGCGCGGGTTTGATTGGTACCGTCATTCACAGTGGGGAATGGCGTTTGCGGCGTTGATCGTGCCAACGAATAAGCGTTCCAATTCAGTTCAAGTTGGCCGGGCATCGGCAAATCACGATAGATCGTTTGGCCAGAAATAAATGGCATCGCGTAAGGCAAAATATCGGGGTCGAGCGTGTTGCGCATCGAACCAAAATTCAACATTTGCGCCGAGACATAAGTTTGATCCCACAGGCCAGTGGCATAAATATTATTCACCGCATATTTGCGATCATCATAGCCATAGCTGTAAAGAAAATTGGTGTCGGTGGCAAAAGTGCCATTCCAGCCATAGTTCCAGTCTTCGTTTGCCTTGAATTCTCCGTGGCTTTCAATTGCGCCACGCCAAGGGCCTTTTTCAGGATAAGGAAAATCATTGAGCTGATAAACGCCAAAGCCACGTATATTATACTTGCCGGTTTCGGTTTTCTGGCGCCATTCCAAATCAGCCACCGGGCCTTGGTAAGTTGTCCACATGGGGCTGAATGTAAGGTCTGTACTGGGTGTGATGGCCCAGAAAAATGGCGTAACAACACCAAAACCATAAACATCACCCGATTTTAAATCAGGTGTAAGCCAGCCTGTGCGACGCGTTACCGATGGATCGGCCATCGACAAATAGGGCAAGCCAATCACCGTTGCGCCATTGATTTGCAGCTTGGGGTTCACGTGATAAAGATTGTGGGTTTTCAGATCGTGCGTTGTCTCATCTGTCACAATTGCCCACAGGGGATGGCCGCTACGTGTTTTGCAATCGCGACATGCGGTGTAAGTGGCCTTTTCGAAAATTGTAATGTTGCTATCAACACGCTTTACATATTCAGCCGTAATCGTTCCATTGTTGGTCAACAACGCGGTTACATGTGTGGCAAAACCTTGGGCAAATTGATTGCGCAATTCAATTGAAGCAGCGCGCATCAAGTTTCCATTGGGTTCTCTGATTTCAACCGAACCATTGGCATCAAAAGCGCCGGTGGTTTGATTAAAACTAACCTTGCTGGCCACCAAGATATAGGGGCCATATGTCATCTTCACCAAACCCAAAGCTGTGGCGATTTTGGTTTTGGCGTCATAGGTAATGCGATCAGCATCCACGTGCACGCGCGTGCCTTTGGGTAGCTTGGCCATGACGGGCGCAACAAACGGCTTTTCTGTTATGGCCGAGGCCCACGGGGCATTAACAAACAGCCCAAGTGCTGAAACGGCAAACAACTGCAGCGTGCGGGAAATCAGTTTCCCCCACCTCATGCCTGGCTGCCTTTGGCCTAGCGCCTGATCCACACCCAACCTTACTTCCCAAAGTATTAAAATTCATTAGCCAATTTGATCTGGTTCGGGAAGCACCAAAGCGAAACGGCCACGATTTTCAGGTTTTTAAACATTACGTTCATTTCTGTGAAACCAAACTCATCAACAAATGCCAAGTATCAACCTTTAGTTGTGTGAAATTAATAGGTTTTAAGGCTTGTGGCGATTATTCGATTGGTAATTCGGCTGGGAAAACATGAAAAAGAAACTTCCGGAACTCAATTTACTTGGCGTAATCGGCCTACTTCTCGTTCCCATTCTTTTATTGGGTTGGCTTTTTTTCAATGAAAGCAACAAATCCATCACTTTTGCGCAGCAGGAACTGCGCGGAATCCAGTTTTTGGAAAAGTTTATGCCTATCTTTAACAAGATCGCGGCCGAACGCCCCATAACCGCCGATGATAAAGCGTCATTGGTTAAACTTAAAGCCGAATTGGGCCAGAATCTCTATGTGTCGTTCGAACTCGATCGTGTTTTAACTGCCATTAGCGAAGACAGCATCAATCGGATGAAAGCCATCGATTCCAGCCGGCAACTGATCGCCAGCATTGCTGATCATTCGAACCTCGTTTTAGATCCTGATCTTGATACCTATTATTTAGTTGATGCCACTGTTCTGCGGGTTCCAGAACTGCTCACTCTCGCATCTGACATAACCGCAAATTTGAACCTTCAAACCCACAGCAGCGAGGCTGCCCAAAACTTTGATCGAAATTTGTTGAAAGTGGGCCAGTTCAATGCGGCTCTGAAAGGCCTCCACCAATCAATGAACAGCGCCATGCTGGGCAACAAAGATGGAAATTTAAAATTCAAAATCGCCAGTGAAAATGTAATGTATCAAAACCAAGCCAATGATTTCATCCGAGCACTGGATATCAATGCCAAAGATACATTGGCGCCAAAGCTTGTAGAGGCCCGCGCACCCGCCGAATTTTCAACGTTCATTAACAACACCATCACTTTTTGGCATCAATCCAATGTGCAATTAAAATCAATGTTGCAAAGCCGCTTGGACGAGTTTGCCCGCTGGCTTTATATGGCAATTGGTATTTCTGTCTTGCTCACCTTGGCAGCGCTTTCAATGTCAATTGCGATTCTCAAAAAACTTGTCCACCGGCTCGATGACAAAATTATTTTCTTAGCTCACCACGATCCGATGACCAGGCTTAAAAACCGCGCAGCGTTTAACGCTGAAGCCCACGAAATTCTCGACGCGGCAAATGAACGTGGCGAAAAGGTGGCCTTGCACCTCATTGATCTTGATAAATTCAAATCGATCAACGACAACTATGGCCACCAAACCGGCGATCTTGTGCTCAAAACTCTTGCTGCTCGCCTGTTGGAAAACAGCAGGCCAGCCGATTTGATTGGCAGGCTTGGCGGCGATGAATTCGTCATTTTGCAACGCCACGTCACAACCCCAGAAATTGCGGAAAGCCTTTCAAATCGCCTGGTAATGGCAATGCGCCAGCCCATGGTGGGCAATCATCAACCGATCAATTTTTCAATTTCAGTGGGTGTGGCCGTTTGCCCTTCCCACGGCAAGGGCGTTGAAACTTTAATGGCCCATGCAGATATGGCGCTTTATGCTGCAAAAGCCGCTGGCCGCGATCAATTTCTTATCTTCAATTCGGTTTTGGAACACGACATTAAAACCCGAAGGGTGCTGGAAGAGGAAGTGAAGCACGCCGCGCGTGAAGAGTTGTTCACGCTCAATTATCAGGCCCAATATAATTCCGCCGGAACCGAAATTCGTGGCTTTGAAGCACTGTTGCGCTTGCGTGGCCGCGATGGCGCTAACCATTCTCCAACATCGTTCATTCCGGTGGCCGAACAATTGGGGCTGATAACTCGCATTGGTGCTTGGGTCATTATGCAGGCGTGCCAAGCTGCCACGGCTTGGCCAGAAAATATAACCATCGCCGTTAATCTTTCGCCCTTGCAGTTTGCAGCAGGTGGCATTGCCCACACAATTGCTGATGCGTTGGAGAAAACCGGCCTGAAACCCCACAGGCTTGAAGTTGAAATAACCGAAGGCTTGTTAATGCAAAACACTGAAGAGGTTTTGGCTGAACTGAAATCAATTCGCGCCCTTGGTGTTTCAATAGCCATGGATGATTTTGGCGCTGGCTATTCAAGCCTAAGCTATCTGTGGTGTTTTCCGTTCAACAAAATCAAGATTGATCGTTCATTCGTCAAAGCGCTCGAGAAAGATGATTTGAACGCGCAAAACGTTTTGCGAACCATTGTGGTGTTGGGCCATTCGCTTAAAATGTTGGTCACTGCTGAAGGCGTTGAAACTGTTGCCCAAGCCGAATTTATTCGTGAATTGAAGTGTGATCAAATCCAAGGGTTCTTGTTCAGCAGGCCTATTCCAGAGCATGATTTGCCCGCTTTGATTTTACAAAGCTTTCTGAATTCAGGCGAACATAAACTTCATGCCGAGCCGAAATTGCGCTTGGTGCAATAGCCCTTCACAAAAGCTTGAACAGCGTTGCAGCCGGCATGGGCAATCTATAGGCTTGCTTCAAACAAATGGATTCGCACAATGAAAATTGATTTTTTAAACAAAGCGCCAAAGAAATCTGGCGCCACGGTGTTTTTAGCTTCTGATGGCCCCACACTTTCAAAAGCCGCCCGCGCTTGGGACGAGGCGACTGGCGGCCTTATCAGCCGTGCAATGAAAGCAGCAAAGTTCAACGGCAAGCGCGACCAGACGCTAGATTTGATCGCCCCCACCAAAGACCAAGAACGCGTTTTTGTTTTTGGCTTGGGAGACGTTGCAAAGTTAAAAGCCTTGGATTTTGAAATGATTGGCGGGTCAATTGCTGGCCTGTTAATGGCCAACAAAATCCAACAGGCGGCAATTGTGTTGGAATCGGGCGATGTTAAAAACGGTGATGCCGCCGCATTGATTGCATCGGGTGCTGTGTTGCGCAATTATGGTTTTGAAAAATATAAAACCAAAAAGCCCGACGCCCCGAAAAAACTGGAAGCGCTGGTGATGGTTTGCGACACTGCCGCAAAAGCCAAAAAGCACTTTGCAAGTCTTCAAGCCATTGCCGAAGGCGTGCACTTGGCCCGCGATTTGGTGAATGAGCCTGCCAACATTCTTTATCCGGAAGAATTTGCGGCGCGCGCCAAGCTGTTGTCAAAAGCCGGCGTAAAAGTTGAAGTTTTAGGGCCTGCGCAAATGAAAAAGTTGGGCATGGGCGCTTTGCTTGGCGTGTCACAAGGTTCACCTTTTGCGCCGCAATTGGTTGTTATGCGTTGGGATGGCGGCCCCAAGGGTGAAGCCCCGGTGGCTTTTGTGGGCAAAGGTGTAACATTTGACACGGGTGGCGTTTCCATAAAGCCAGCCGCTGGCATGGAAGATATGAAAGGCGATATGGGTGGGGCTGCATGTGTCACCGGCCTCATACTGGCCTTGGCCAAACGCCAAGCCAAATGCAATGTGATTGGGGCCATTGGTTTGGTTGAAAATGCCATTGATGGCAAAGCCCAACGCCCGGGTGATGTGGTAAAGTCAATGTCTGGGCAAACCATTGCCGTTCTCAATACCGATGCTGAAGGCCGTTTGGTTTTGGCCGACGTTTTGTGGTATGTTCAGAGCCGTTTCAAGCCCAAATTTATGGTGAATTTGGCCACGTTGACGGGTGCAATTTTAGTGGCACTGGGCAAGGAACATGCGGGCCTGTTTTCCAACAATGATCAGCTATCTGAACGGCTTCACACCGCTGGCCTAGACACCGGTGAAAAAGTGTGGCGCATGCCATTAACACCTGAATATGACAAGATGATCGACAGTGATATTGCCGATATGAAAAACATCGGGGGACGCTTGGCGGGCTCAATCACAGCGGCACAATTTATCCAGCGCTTTGTCAACAAAGTGCCTTGGGCACATTTAGATGTGGCGGGCACGGCGATGGATGGTGTGAAATCCTCCATCAATCAAAGTTGGGGTTCTGGCTGGGGCGTTCGGCTGCTCAACAAACTTGTGGCCGACCATTACGAAAAATAACTCCGAAAAATTAATTGTAATCTCTTGTATTACAGATAATTGGTATCTATCTCTTTCAGGCAACCCTGCAAATGAGAGAGATTGATATGACCGCACTTTGGAGCCCTGTTAAAATTGGCAATTTAGAATTACAGCATCGCCTTGCCTTGGCGCCGATGACGCGCAGCCGCGCCCAAGCTGATGGAACACCCGGTGATCTGGCGGCTGAATATTACAGCCAGCGCGCCTCGCTTGGCCTGTTAATCGCTGAAGGCACCCAGCCTTCCGATGATGGCCAAGGCTATACCACCACACCCGGCATCTATACTGACGCCCATGTTAAGGGCTGGCGCAAAGTCACTGATGCCGTGCACAAGGCTGGCGGCCATTTGTTCATTCAGTTGATGCACGCGGGCCGCGTTGCCCACCCCGATAACACGCCGCACCATCGCACACCTGTGGCACCATCGGCCATTCAGCCCGAAGGCGTGAAAATGTTCACACCAACCGGAATGCAAGATGCGCCAACCCCGCGCGCGCTAACCACAGCCGAAGTGAAGCAAACAGTGAAAGACTTTGCCCATGCCGCCAAACGCGCCATTGAGGCAGGTGCAGATGGCGTGGAAATTCACGGGGCCAACGGCTATCTGGTGCAACAATTTTTTGCACCGAACGCCAATACACGCACCGATGAATATGGTGGTTCCATCGAAAACCGCGCTCGCTTTGCACTCGAAGTGACCAAGGCCGTTGTGGCTGAAATTGGTGCTGAACGCACCGGCATTCGCTTATCGCCACTGGGCAATTCTGGGGGATTGAACGAAGGCCCTGAAGCTGCTGATCTTTATCGTTATCTCGTGAAAGAACTGAACAAGCTTAATCTCGCCTATTTGCACATTTTGCACACTGGCGAGGAAAAGCTGGTGCAGGATTTGCGTAAGGCGTGGACACATCCACTGTTGGTCAATCGCCCCAACGCAACACCAGAAAACTTGGATCATGATATTAAATCTGGTTTGGCCGATGTGGTGCCTGTGGGCAAAATGGCTTTGGCCAACCCTGATCTTGTGACGCGCTTGCAGAAAAAGGCACCATTAAACGAAGCCCACCCCGCAACCTTCTTTGGTGGCGGCGCTGCTGGCTTTACCGACTATCCAACGTTGGCTGCTTAACGGCCCTTGAAATTGCTTCCGCCTTGGGGTCAATAGCCTCATGGCGGAAGTTTTCTTTTATCATCTCACATCCCAACCCATGAAAGTGGTGTTGCCGCAACTTGTGGCCAAAGGGCTAGAGCGCAACTTGCGCATGGCTGTAGAAACCGCTTTGCCTGAAAATGTGGTGAAAATTTCTGAAATGCTTTGGGCCGCCGATGATGTGGCCTTTTTGCCCCACGGCCTTGGGGATGACGACAACGCTGCGCTTCAGCCATTGGTGGTGTCGGCAACGCCCGAAAATTATAACCAAGCAACAGTTCGGTTTTTTGTGGATGGTGCGTTGCCCCACTCCATCGAGGGCCTTGCACGCGCTGTTATAATGTTTGATGGTGCAGACGATCAGGCCGTAGAACAAGCGCGGGCGCAATGGAAGCGCCAAAAATCTGACGGACACAACATTAGTTATTGGAAACAGGACGAGGGCGGCAAATGGCAAAATCAGGCAAAATAGTTGCAAAGCTGCGTTATCGGTTGATGACAGGCCCTGATGATCGCGCATTTTGCGAACGCATTTCAAATGCTCTTGATGATGGTTATGAACTTTATGGCTCACCCTCCATCACATACAATGGCAAGACCTGTATCGTGGCTCAGGCCTTGGTGTTGAAACGCCGCACCACATCGACAACACCGCGCAAATCTGCCACTTCAAAATAACGCGGCGTGTGGGCCGGAACATGCTCATGTTCGTGGCCCCATAAAATTTCAAACGGCACATAAACCCCATAACCACCCGCATGGATCATCGGCAGCACATCTGATTTAATTGAATTTCCGGCCATCAAAGTGTTGGCCACGGCGCCGCCATAGCGTTTGCAGATCTTTGCATAAGTTTCAGGTTTCTTATCGCTAACAACTTCCACGCCTTCAAAATAATGGGCAAGGCCAGAAGCCAGAATTTTACGCTCCTGATGAGAAAGATCGCCTTTGGTGATCAATAATAATTTGTGGTCGCGGTGCAACACCTTCAATGTATCTTCCACATGGGGAAGCAACTCAATATCATGGTCAAGCATATCGCGACCCATGGCAATCAATTTTGAAATTGTGGCGGCTTCCACTTTCCCGCCCGTAATTTCAATGGCTGTTTCAATCATCGATAGGGTAAAGCTTTTGACCCCAAAACCATAAAGCCCAATATTCTTGGTTTCAGTGTGCATCACCCGCGCGGTGGCTTCACCCACGGGCAAATAATTTGAAAACATTTCACCAAAGGCCCGCTCTGCTGCATCAAAGTGGATAAGGTTGTGCCACAACGTATCATCAGCATCAAAACATACCAGATCAAGTGTATTCAAAGCTTGGCCTCAATAGCATCCCAAATTAAAGCAGCAATATCAGCCCCGCCGAAGCGCTTCACCTGTCTGATGCCGGTGGGTGAGGTAACGTTGATTTCCGTCATCACATCACCAATCACATCAATGCCGGTAAAAATAAGTCCGCGTTTTTTGAGCTCTGGCCCAATGGCCTCGCAAATTTCGTGTTCGCGTTTGGTCAACGTTGTGGGTTCGGCCCGCCCGCCAACATGCATGTTGGAACGGTTATCAGTTTCAGATGGAACGCGGTTCAAGGCACCTGCCACTTTGCCATCGATCAGAATAATGCGCTTGTCGCCCTTCCTTACGTCAGGCAGATATTTTTGCGCAATGTAAGGCTCTGAATAATGCGCGGCAAAAAGTTCCAGAAGCGACGTAAAATTCTGGTCTTGCCTGTTGGTGCGAAACACGCCAACCCCGCCATTGCCGTAAAGCGGCTTTAAAATAATATCTCCATGGAATTGCCGAAACTTATCAATCTCGCCCACATCACGGGTGATCAACGTTTCTGGCATCAGCTCTGGAAACTTCAAAATGAAAAGTTTTTCTGGCGCATTGCGAACCTCAGTGGGGTTATTCACCACCAATGTTTTTGGGTGGATCAAATCCAACAAATGGGTTGCGGTAATATAGCCCATATCAAACGGCGGGTCTTGGCGCATGTGCAAAACCTGCTGCGTGGAAAGATCAATGCGTTTGGCCGGGCCTAGCAAAGCATGTTCGCCCTTCACATCTTTCACGTTCACATCATGGCCAAAGGCTGAAAGAACACCGCCCTCATAGCTTAAGGTTTTTGTTTGATAATAAAACAAAGAATGCCCACGCTGTTGTGCTTCCAACATGATAGCAAAAGTTGAATCGCCTGAAATATCAATCGACTCGATGGCATCCATTTGCACAGCAACATTCAGGCTCATGATTCAGTTTAATCCTTCAAAAGCATTCTCAATATGTTTGGGCCAGAAGTATGAATTAACCGCAACAATGTCAAACCTGCAATGGCCTTGCGCGGCGATTTGGTCTTTCACCATCCACAGCGAAGCCGCCGCCGCAATGCGCCGTGATTGATAGGCTGTAACCGAGGTGATGGCAGCATCGTGATTGGTGCGAGCTTTCACTTCAACAAAGGCCGTTGTGCTTCCGCGCCGCATAATTAAATCAATTTCCCCATGGTGTGATTTATAACGCTGCGCCAAAAGCCGATAGCCTTTTAGGCGCAATAACATCAGCGCTGAAATTTCAGCCCAATGGCCGCGCCGTTCGGCCTGTTTGCGATCACGCGCCATCAGCTTTGCGCTTTACGATGCGGGCGTAAATATCTTCCTTTTGCAAGCTGAACATTTTGCTCACAATAGTGGCCGCTTTGCTGGCTGCATTGTCAACAAGTGCCGCAGTGATCGCCTGTTCAATCTCATCTTCGGACGCGACTTCGGGCAAAAATTCAGAAGGCGCAACCACAATGCAAATTTCGCCCTTCACAGAGTCTCGCGCTGCCAATGTTGCATGAACTTCATTGGCAGTTCCGCGCAAAATTTCTTCATGAAGTTTGGTGAGCTCACGAGAAACCGCAACGCGTGGATTGTTCAACGCCGCAGAAATATCAACCAACGCATCCACAATACGGTGCGGGCTTTCAAACGCGATCAACGTTGAAGGCACAGATTTAAAGCGCGTCAACAAATCGCGCCGCGCCTTTTCCTTTTGCGGCAAAAATCCAATGAAGGTAAAACAATCTGTGGGCAACCCCGAAACTGCAAGGGCGGTGAGAACTGATGAAGCGCCGGGCAGGGCGGTGACTGTTATATTTTCTTCCACGCAAGATTTGACCAAGCGATAACCCGGATCAGACACCAGCGGCACACCGGCATCGCTGATCAAAGCATAGGCACCCCCTGCCTTCAGCGCGGCGATAATGGCGGGCCTGACTTTTTCAGCGTTGTGTTCATGATAAGGCCGCATCACCGCTTTGATGCCATAACGATCCAACAGGCGGGAAGATACGCGCGTGTCTTCGCACAAAACAACGTCAGCGGCGGCCAGTGTGGCCAACCCGCGCAAAGTCACATCGCCCAAGTTTCCGATCGGTGTTGCAGTGATATGTAAACCCGGCGCCAAGGCGGGGGCATCAAATCGAGTAGCACCGATGAAATAGGCGCGTTCAACCATGAAGCTCTCGGATAATGGCGTTCAGCAGTGGCCGCCCGCGTGGCGTGGCCCGCAGAATATTGCCATCACGTTGCACTAAATCCAAAGCCTGCAAAGCGTCAATTTTTTCAGCAGAAATCATTTCACCAGATAATTTTGCATGGCGTTCCAGATCAATGCCTTCTGAAATGCGAAGCCCCATGAGAAGATATTCGGGCGCTTGGTCGGCCAATGTCAAGTCTTGGGACTCAACCAAGCCATGGCCGTTCTGTTCCACAGATTTCACCCATGTTTCAGGGTGTTTTTCACAGGCCAAGGCTTGGCCATTCAAACGTCCATGCGCGCCGGGGCCAACGCCAGCATATTGGCCATAGCGCCAATAGGTAAGGTTGTGCAGGCTTTCATTTCCGGGCGATGCATGGTTGGAAATTTCATAGGCATGAAGCCCAACAGCAGCCGTCATTTCCTGAGTGATATCATAAAGTGTTGCCGCATGATCATCATCCGGAATGGTGAGTTTCCCCGCTTGCTGCAAATCATAATACCGAGTTTCGGGTTCAATGGTCAGTTGATAAAGCGACATGTGGCCTTGCTGTTCCCCAAGGGCCATGGCCAACTCTTCGCGCCATTGGGCGGCGGTTTGGTTGGGGCGGGCATAAATCATATCAAACGACACACGCGGAAATATCTTGGCGGCCAAGCGAAATGCGGCCAGCGCTTCTGCGGGCGAATGTTGGCGGCCCAGTGCTTTCAAATCATCTTCCACCAGCGCCTGCACGCCAACTGAAACACGGTTCACACCCGCCGTGCGATAGCCACGAAAATTTTCTGCTTCAACGCTTGTGGGGTTGGCTTCCAAAGTTATTTCTGCATTACGCGCCACTGGCCAAAGTGCGGCAACGCCATCAAGCACATGGGCCACAGCTTCAGGCGGCATTAAACTGGGCGTGCCGCCGCCAAAGAAAATGCTGGTAACTTTATTATCAGGCGCAAGCGCTTTCATGTGTGATAATTCGCGCACCAGTGCTTTGGCAAAGCGCATATGATCAACCGCCTCATGGCGCACATGGCTGTTGAAATCACAATAAGGGCATTTGGCCTTGCAGAAAGGCCAGTGGACATAAACGCCAAAATCAGCGCCTGCGTTTTTAAAAGAGGTCTGCAAGCAACATCTCCAATGCGCGGGCGCGATGCGAGATTTTGTTTTTCGCATCATGGGTCATTTCAGCAAAAGTTTGCAATTGCCCATCAGGCACGAATGCAGGGTCATAGCCGTGGCCCAAAGCGCCGCGCGGCGGCCACACCAATTGGCCTGGTGCAACACCCTCATAAAAACGTGTTTCACCATCGGGCCACAACACACACAGCGTGCACATAAATTGCGCTTTGCGCTGTTCTGGATTTAACGCCCCAGCGGCTTGCAACTTTTCTTCAACCAAACGCATGGCCATAGACCAATCGCGCGTTGGCCCGGCCCAATCTGCGGTATAAACCCCGGGCGCGCCTCCAAGCGCATCCACACAAAGACCAGAATCATCGGCAATGGCAATCAGGCCAGATGCTTGCATTGCCGACTGGGCTTTAATTTTTGCATTGCCACGAAACGTAGTTTCGGTTTCTTCTGGTTCGGGCAGACCAAGCGCGCCAGCCGATTGGGCCTTCACGCCATAGGGCGCCAACAGCTCAACAAACTCTTCCAGCTTGCCTTTGTTGTGGGTGGCAATAACGATGCTTTGGCCGGCAAGTTTACGCAACGGCCAAAACCCTTTTTTGCATATCCACCAACTGCCCAATGCCGTGCTTGGCCAAATCCAAAAGTTCGCGCAACGTTTCTTCAGAAAACGGTTCGCCCTCAGCGGTGCCTTGAATTTCAATAATGCCGCCTGAACCTGTCATCACAAAGTTGGCGTCTGTGCCAGCTGTTGAATCTTCAGCGTAATCCAAATCCAAAACCGGTTGGCCATTGTGAACGCCGCATGAAATGGCGGCCACATGGTCCTTAAGTGGCGAAGTTTTCACCATCTCGCGCGCGGTCATCCAGCTGATACAGTCAGCAAGCGCAATGTAGCTGCCGGTAATTGCCGCAGTGCGTGTGCCACCATCAGCTTGGATCACATCGCAATCCACTGAAATTTGTCGCTCACCCAAAAGCTTCATATCTACGACAGCACGCAAAGAGCGCCCGATAAGTCGTTGAATTTCTTGTGTTCTACCCGATTGTTTACCAGATGCGGCTTCGCGTTTCATGCGCTCGCCAGTGGCGCGGGGAAGCATGCCATATTCAGCCGTAACCCAGCCCTTGCCGCCGCCTTTTAGCCACGGCGGCACCCGCTCTTCAAGCGAGGCTGTACACAGAACATGGGTGTCGCCAAACTTCACAAGGCAAGAGCCTTCTGCATGTTTGGAAACATTGCGTTCCAGTGAAACCTCACGCAATTGGTTGGGAAGGCGGCCAGATGGGCGCATGGAAAGTCCTTTCAAAAAATTAGATAAGGCCCTGTGCATGGGCCAGTTTTAACAAATTCACTTCAGGCCGCGCACCGGTGTGCGAGATCACTTCCGCCGCGGCCAAACCACCTAAATTGGCACATTGGCGCAAGGGCAGCCCGCGCGTGTGGCCAAACAAAAATCCAGCGGCAAACAAATCTCCAGCACCCGTCACATCCACAACGGAATTGACCGGATGGGCCGGAACAACAATGCGCTCGGTGCCTTTTACAACCAACGAACCTTTTTCAGATCGCGTAAGAACCGCCAGCGGGCAATCGCGCTGAATGGCATCAACCGCACCATCAAAATTTTGGGTTTTATAAAGTGTTTTAATTTCGCTTTCATTGGCAAACACAATATCGATGGAGCCCTTGATCAGATCCAGAAAACTATCACGGTGTCGTTCAACACAAAAAGAATCTGAAAGCGTGATGGATGTTAACCGCCCGGCGGCCCGCGCAATTTTTGATGCCAAGCGAAAAGCTTCTTTTGCCTCAGGCTTATCCCAAAGGTAGCCTTCCATGTAGGTCACCTGTGCTGCCCCAACCACCGCCTTATCAACATCGGCCGTGGTAAGATTTACACAGGCGCCCAGATAGGTATTCATCGTTCGCTCACCATCAGGGGTGACCAGAATAAACGAACGCGCGGTGGCCGGGCCATCGCTGGCTTTTGGCGTTGCAAAGTGAACCCCAATGGATTTCATATCGTGATCATAAATGGCGCCAAGTTGATCTTGTTTCACCTTGCCGAAATAAGCAGCCTTGCCACCAAAACTTGCAACCCCAGCCGCAGTGTTTCCGGCAGAGCCACCAGAAATTTCAACGGCAGGTCCCATCACTGAATAAAGCTGCTCAGCGCGCGCTTCATCAATCAGGTTCATTGAACCTTTTACAAGCTTTTCGCGCGCCACAAAGGCTTCATCCACCGTGGCGATAACATCAACAATGGCATTGCCAATGGTAAGAACATCAAATTGAGATTGGGTCATGGCGCTGAACTAGCCCAAGCCACTTGCAGAAACAAGCCGCAATGCCCAACTAGGTGAAATGATAAAAGCCCTGTTTAATGCATTGAATGATTTAACCTCGCCAGAATTTCGCGGCGTGTTGTGGCGCTCTGTTGGTCTTTCAGTGGTGTTGTTTGCGGCTTTTTGGTTCGGCATTGAATTTCTGATTTCAACGCTCACCTTGTTTCCCTATGCGTGGCTAACAACCGCCCTGCAACTCACCACCGGGCTTGGATTGTTTGCGGCATTTTTCTTTTTGATGGCGCCAGTCACAGCACTTTTTGCCGGGCTGTTTCAAGATAGTATTTCACTTCACGTGGAAACACGTCATTATGCTGCTGATAAACCCGGCAGACCCGTGGCCTTTATGGCCAGCTTGGTGATGGGTTTAAAGTTTGCAGCCCTTGCGTTGGGCGTGAACCTGGTGGTGTTTCCGCTGGTTTTTTTTGCAGGGTTTGGCGCAGTGTTATTCGTCATCGCCAATGCCTATCTAATCAGCCGCGAATATTTTGAAATGGCCGCCAGCCGTTATATGCATCCCAAGAACGCCGCCGAATTGCGCCAACGTAATTTTTGGAAAGTGTTCATCGCAGGCTTGCCAGCGGGATTGATTGCCATGGTGCCATTTGTCAATTTTGTAACACCCGTGTTTGCCACGTCATATTTTTTGCACTTCTTCAAACAGGTGCAGAAGTCTTCGGTTTGAACGGGCAAAGATCAGCGACAAGGCAATGCCAACATTCGGGGCTTCGCGCCTTGCAAATATAGCGACCATGCAAAATCAACCAGTGGTGAGCGTGGCGCAAATTTGGGGGCGGAATAGATTTCAAAAGCTTTTTTTCAACGTCCAAAGGCGTCTTGCCCTTGGCCAGCCCCATGCGATTTCCAAGGCGAAATAAATGTGTATCAACGGCAATCGTCGGCTCACCAAACACAATGTTCAAAACCACATTGGCAGTTTTTCGACCAACGCCGGGCAAGGCTTCTAATGCCTCACGAGAATGTGGAACTTTTGAATTGTGTTTTTCAATCAGCGCCACACTTAAGGCGTAAACATTTTTTGCTTTGGCGCGAAAAAGCCCGATGGTTTTGATCGCATCACGAATTGCATGTTCACCCAAAGCCACCATTTTCTCAGGCGTATCGGCGATGGCAAAAAGTGGCCGCGTTGCTTTGTTCACGCCCAGATCCGTGCTCTGCGCCGAAAGCACCACCGCCACCAAAAATGTAAAATCATTCACCGAATGAAGCTCGCCCTGTGGTTCAGGATTGGCCTCATGAAATCGGCGGAACATTTCTTCAATCTGGTGGGGTTTCAGGTTTGCAGCCATGGGATGATTCGTCGCGTTTGTGTTGATTTGAAATGCACTAAACTTAACTGATGAGCGAAGCAAAACCACAAAATTGGTCTGTTAAAATTAGTCCTCATCGGTCTTTGAACAGTTTTGGATTGAAGGTCACTCTTGCTGCCGTTGTTGTTTCCAATCTTGTTGTTGCCATTGTTTTTTGGGCATTGAAAGCATGGCCGGTGTTTGCATTTTTAGGGCTTGATGTGGCCTTGGTGTTTTGGGCTTTTTGGGCCAATAACAAAGCCGCAAAGCGCAGCGAACACATCGAAATAAACGGCGAAGAGGTGGTGTTAACCCGCAGCGGAAAATTTGGCCAAAAGCAAATGACATTCAATCGGCGCTGGGTGCGGGTTTTGCTTGAATATGATGCCAATCGTGAATTGATCGGGCGATTATTTTTTGTAACCTCAGGCAAGCGCACCGAGATTGCCTCGTTCTTGGGTGCTGATGAACGTAAAGCGCTGGCCGACACCCTTAAAGACGTTATCATTCGCCCTAAGATTTAAGCGGAAAACGGGTGGCCCGATCTTGGCTCTTGGCCTAGTCTGGCTTTATGGAACATCATTCATCACTTGAAGATTATGAAAAAGTGCGCGCCGTGCTTTCGCACCTTTATGACAATTGGCGTGACCAACCATCGCTGGAAGATTTGGCAAAGCCTGTGGGCCTCAGTGAAGATCAATTGCAAAAACTGTTCACCCGTTGGGCGGGCTTAACACCCAAAGCATTTTTGCAAGCGTTGACATTGGACCACGCCCGCAAAATGCTGAATGACTCAGCCTCAATCTTAGATGCCGCATTAGACAGCGGGCTTTCTGGCCCCGGCCGGTTGCACGATCTGTTTGTGGCCCATGAGGCCATGTCGCCCGGTGCGTATAAATCTAAAGGGCAGGGCTTGACGATATATTATGGCTATCACCCTTCGCCCTTCGGCATAGCCCTTGCGATGGTAACAGATCATGGCCTTTGTGGATTGGCATTTGCCGATCAAGGCGGAGAAGTGGCCGCCTTGGCAGATATGACGCGACGTTGGCCCAATGCAATTTTTAATGAAGATTCTGCCAAAACTGCGCCCTATGCCGCCCAGATATTTAAGGGCACTGATGGTCAACCCATTCGTGTAACTTTAATTGGCTCAGATTTCGAAATTAGTGTGTGGGAAACTCTGCTCAAAATTCCGCAAGGCCATGCCGTAACCTATGGCGCCATCGCAACCAAACTTGGCAAACCCAAAGCCGCCCGTGCAGTGGGTGCCGCTGTTGGCCGCAACCCCATTTCATTCGTGGTGCCGTGCCATCGTGTCATTGGTAAATCTGGTGACATTACCGGCTATCATTGGGGCCTGACGCGAAAACGCGCCATCTTGGGTTGGGAAGCGGGCAGGATTTAATGATACGCTTTCAACACCGCCAAAATTGAATCGTTAAAAGCGCCGGCCTGCGCCGTGAAAGTTTTTCCCTCGGTTTTCAATTGAGTTTGAATGGCATTCAAAGTTGGCGCGTTCAAACCCTTGCCTTCTTTGTCAATCAGCATTTCCTTGGAAAAGTCGTCCCCGCCTTTCAGGCCTTGCAAATAGAACTTTGCAGATTCAATGGGATCGGCGGGTGCCACTTTTCCAACATCAAGAATGTCGCCTAAATTACCAGCCGCTGCCGATCCGCCAGCCGCCGCAGCCTTGCGCAATATGTTCAAACCTGCGGGAATATCGGCCGCAACGCCCATGCCATTCACCAATGCAATGCCATAATTGTTTTGGCCATAAAGGTCGCCAGCGTCCGCCGCTTTGCGATACCACTCCACGGCCGCCTTCACATTTTTGGGCAAGCCAATACCTTTCTCAAGCAGAAAGCCAAAGCTGTTCATGCCATCGCCATTACCCTTTTCAGCGGCGCGTTTATACCAAACGGCGGCTTCCTTTGGGTTCTTTGGTAAACCTTTGCCATTCTCATAAAGGTGGCCCAAATTCGCCATGCCAACTGCGTCTCCAGCTTTGGCGGCTTGATCATAATATTTGACAGTTTTTTTAATATCGACAGCAACACCAAGACCATTTTCATACAGAAAACCCAAATTGGTTTTTGCTGCGGCAGAGCCTCGGGCCGCCGCTTTTTCAAAAAGTTTTAATGCCTTTTCTAAATCTTTGTCTACGCCGTTGCCATCTTGATAGAGCAAGCCAAGATTGTTCATCGCCAACTCATTGCCCTTGGCTGCGGCGTTTTGATAAAGTTCAGCGGCAGTTTTCAAATTCTTTTCGACGCCTTCGCCTGTTTCATACATTGCGCCCAAATCATTGGCCGCATCTGTATCGCCATTGTTTGCCAAAGCTGCAAAATACAGCGCACGCTGCTTGGCATCTTTGGGCTTGGCCACACCCATTTTACTTAAGGCTAAAATTTTTGCGCTGGCCCCTTCTACTTTCCCTTGCCAAGCGGCGATAAAAAGATCCAACGCCTTGGGCAAGTCTTTGGCAACGCCACTTCCTTCTTGCAACATTTCAGCTTCGTTGAAAGCAGAGCTCAATTGTCCGCCTTCTGCGCCCTTGTGAAAAAAGCTGTAAGCTTTCACATTGTCTTGTTTGACGACTTTACCATTGCGATACATATGCCCCAAAAGTTGATAGGCATAAGGATAACCCGCCTCACCTGCCTTGAGATAAAGTTCTTCTGCTTTTTTGGGATCAGGCGTAACTCCATCGCCATTTTCATAATCATAACCAAGATTGCCCATCGCAGTAAGACTTCCAAGGTCGGTCGCTTTTTGATCAAGCTGAAACGATTTCACTTTGTCTTGCGGCAAAAACTTGCCATCAAAATATACAGTTGCAAGCCTTGTCATGGCACTTGTGCTGCCTGCATCAATCGCCTTTTGATACCAAGCCAACATTTGCTGTGAATCCTGTTTCACGCCGTCGCCATCACGATACATATCTCCAAGATTTCGCATGGCG
>JAYUHQ010000231.1:0-10744 GCA_043766895.1 Aestuariivirga sp. | reverse complement strand
CTGTTGCCGTGCAAATAACCATCAAGATTGAAATCAAAACTAGGCGCATTATTTCCTTGCCCTCAGACAAGGTTGAATCACATTTTGAGTGTTGCGTGAATCCTTTGCGGGGCGGGCCGGGGCCTATTTGCTAAAAAATGGTTAACGCGCCCACTGCATTGCAGGGTTTCGCAAAATTCAGATGCGAATGTGATTCATTCTGCTACATCCTGCACAGACATGGCTTCAACTTCTCGCATTCTGCCCTTGGTGGTCGCTTCTGCTTTATTCATGGAAAACATGGATGGAACTGTAATTGCCACATCTCTGCCTGCCATGGCCGCCGATTTGGGCACCAACCCTGTGGCCTTGAAGTTGGCTTTCACCACCTATCTTTTGAGCCTGACTGTGTTTTTGCCGATTTCGTCATGGGTGTCAGATCGGTTTGGAGCCAAAACAGTTTTTAGAATTGCCATGATGGTTTTCACGCTTGCCTCGCTGGCGTGCGGCTGGTCGCCCAGTTTAACCCATTTGGTCATTGCCCGTGCAATTCAGGGCTTGGGCGGGGCGATGATGGTGCCAGTTGGTCGAATCATCTTGTTGCGTTCTATTCCGAAAGCTGAGTTGGTCTCGGCCCTTGCATGGCTCACAGTGCCGGCTTTGGTGGGCCCGCTTGTGGGGCCGCCCATTGGTGGCTTTATTACCACCTATTTCTCTTGGCACTGGATTTTCTGGATGAATTTGCCCATCGGCATTGTGGGCATTGTGATGGCGACAATTTTTATGCCCGAATCGCAGGAAATGAATGTGCCGCCCCTCGACGTGAAAGGGTTTCTGCTGTCGGGCCTTGGCCTGTCATGCACCATATTTGCGATGACGGTGGCGGGGCATGATCTTTTGAACGTTCCACAAACATTTGCGATGTTATGCGTTGGCGTTGCATTTATTTTGGCTTATTTGCGGCACGCATCGCGCGTTGCTAATCCGATCTTGGCTTTGAAATTGTTGCGCGTGGAAACTTTACGCGTTTCAATCTTAGGCGGCCTGCTTTATCGCGTGGCTGCGGGCGCTATTCCATTTTTGTTACCGCTGCTTTTGCAAATTGGCTTTCATTCTTCTCCATTTGAATCAGGCCTAATTACGTGCTCTGCGGCCTTGGGCGCTTTGGGCATGAAATTTGTAGCAGCCAGCCTTTTGAAGCAGTTTGGGTATCGGCAATTGTTGATCTTCAATGGCATAATTTCGAGTTGTGCCACGTTAGCGATCTCATTTTTTACCTCCGCTACGCCGCTGGTTCTTATTGTGGTGATCTTGTTATTCGGTGGGCTGGCGCGGTCTATGCAATTTACAGCACTTAACTCGATTGCTTATTCTGATATTGATACCGTTGATATTGCCCGAGCCAACGGCCTTTATACAGTGATGCAACAGCTTTCGCTGGCGCTTGGTGTGGCGGTTGCCGCAATATCGTTGGATTTTTCGCAATGGTTGCATGGTGGCACAGCATTGGTGCCAACAGATTTTACCACGGCATTCTTGGTCATTTCGGTTGGTGCGTTTTTATCAATTCCACAATTTCTAAAGCTACCACGCAACGCTGGCGCATCTATGTCTGGCCACGTGGCTTAGCCGTGATCGATTTCAGCTTGTGTCACCGTGTGGGGCCAGGTGAATGTTGCTGCGGCACCGGGCGCCAGTGTGGTCCAAACACCATCATTGGCCGTGCTATCGGTTGAGGCAGCCGCACCATAAGGGCCGGGTGTACTCAACGTTTCTGACGTAATTCCACCAGCACCGGCGGGCACCACCACTGCGGGTGTGCCGTGCAAATCGTTCACCGACACATTGCCCATTGGCACATTGCCATTGTTGGAAATTGTATAGGTATAGGTGACCAATTCATTCAGATCGGCTTTTGCTGGGGTAAGGCCACCAGTGTCGGTCAGCACAAAGGTTTTTGCGATCGCCAAACTTGGAACTGCCACGATGGTTGTTGATGCACTGGAATTGGGTGCTGTGATGGTTGTGCCTGCTGGGCTTTTGGCCGTGGCGGCTGCGGTGTTGGTAACACCATTGGCAACGCCCACGCCATTTTTAACATCGGTAAGAGAAAGAATATATGTAGCCGTGAAATTTTGAGTTGCGCCCGGTGCCAGCGAAACGCCGGCAGCTGGGCTGAACGCGCTTAAAGTGTTGGTGCCCGCAATACCATTGAATTTTGGCCCAGCATCAGAAGGAAATGCAACCGTCAGTGCAACGCTGCCAACGTTTTTAAGAACATAGGTGAAGGTAATTGTATCGCCTGCGTCAGTTAAAGTGGCATTGCTGCCTGCCGCTATTGTGGGTGCGCCTGCTGATTTTGTAACGGTTAGGCCAGCAACCGTTGTGATTGACGTTGTTGCGGTGGCATTCGATGAGGTTGCGGTTAGGCCGCCGGGCTCTTTGCCTGTGGCTTTGGCTGTGTTGGTGACACCATTGACAACGCCAGCGCCATTCATAACATCAGCAGCAGATAACGTGTAAGTGGCCGTAAACACTTGGTTGCCACCTGCAGCAATTGTGGCTGACACGGGTGTAAAGGCACTAAGGGCGCCAGTTCCCGTAACGCCGTTGAATTTGGGGCCAGCGTCTGTGGGGGCCACTGTTGTGAGTGCAACCGTGCCTGAATTGGTGACGGTGTAAGTATAAGTTATTTTGTCGCCAGCATCAGTTAATGTCGCGCTTGTGCCCGAAGCTACTGTTGGCGCACTTGCGGCCTTGACCAAGCTTAAAGTTGCCATGTTGATTGTGGCCACAGCGATGTTGGAATTGTCTAAGCCATCATTCACGATAACATTGATAAGCTTGGCGGGGCCAGCCGGGTTTGTGGCTGTGCTGGAATAACCGATGGCCTGTAAAGCCGTTTGATATTGTGCCAGCGTTGCAACACCAGAAAGGGTTATGGTGCCCGTTCCTGAATTATAGGCCGAGGCGGTGATGCCAGAAGGCAAAGCACCTGCTGTTAACAAATCGCCAGCAACAAGGTTGCTGATGGTGATGGTGGCCGAGGAAATTGTTGTGCCATCATCGCTGATCTTGTCATCAGCAGCAGCAATGGCAATGGGTGCAGCACCTTCAACCCAAGTTGCGGTATAACCGGTGCCCGAAAGTGCGGCAGAAAGATCAAGGGCGGGCGGGTTGTTGAGAATGCCCGAAGTTGAAATAAATGCGGCTGAATCATAGGCCGCATCACCCACGTCTGCGATGCGGATTGTAACGGTGTAAGTGGTGCCCGGCACCACATTGAACGCGTTGATAAAAACTGTGGTGGCGCCATCCATAACGATATCAGGAATTGCCGATGTGGCTAAAGTGTTGTCGCGGTAATAGCCAGCGTTGGAACCATTGTTGACGGTGTTGATGTCGGTGCCAACGGCGGTGCCGGGAACTGTGGCAACGTTGAAGTTGGTATAGGCGCCACCATTGAGGACCATGGTGAAATTGTCGGTGAATGTGGTGTTGACGTATTCGTTATATTCTTCCGATGCAAAAACGCTGGCAATCGATATGCGATTGACGCCTGCCTTTGGGATGAATGAAAAAGTGAATGTGTTGATATCAAACTCGCTTGTGCCAGCGTTTGAAATGCCGGTGCCGCCAGATGATATATTGCCCGCTGGAAATGGACTGCCGGGAATGTTGGCAACATTGCCAGTGCTCAACACAATGCCGCTGGTTATGCCTAAGTTTGATCCGGTCGTGGTGAATGTTCCAGCTACGGTGCCTGATGTGCCTGATGCACCATTAACCAGTGTAGGCGTGCCAGTAAGCGTAATACCAGCATTGCCTGCAGCAATTGCCGCCGCCAGTTGCGCCGCGTTGGTGTTGGTCGTTATTGTGACTGCGGCATAAGCAGGTACTGAAATGCAAATAAGTGAAAGCAACGCCCAAAACAACTTTGGGATCCCACACGCGGCCAACGATTTTCTGGCCCCATAGTCTTTAAATTTATTGCGGAAAATCATGAATTTGGTTTGATCTGAACGATGTTGACGCTGTTGGTTTTCTATCTTTTTGGTTATGCAATTATGTTTAAATCTGCGTTAATTGCCCCTTTGGAACTGTTGAATGGAGCGTTGCGCGCCATGCTGAACCAATCTGGGCAACTTGCCGGTGGATTCAAACTTCAACTTTTAAGACTACATGGTTAACGCGAGCTTAACCAAAGAATACAACTTTAAAATGTGGTAAGGTTCTCGTCACGAAGAGTTGAATTCGCGCAGATATTTGTGTGGAAACTTTGCGGGCGGGGTGTCGTATCTATAGGCATCAGAGGAGTTGAATCGATGAAACGCAGAGATATATTTAAAACCACAGCACTTTCGCTTACCGCATTGGGGTTGGGCGCGGGTTGGGGCCGGGCTGCTGAAATGTTTGAAGTTGTGAAAACCGACACAGATTGGCAAAAACTTTTGACGCCAGCGGCCTATGATGTTTTGCGCCATGAAGGCACTGAACGGCCGTTCAGCAGCGCTTTGCTCGACGAGCATCGCAAAGGGGTGTTTGGCTGTGCCGGTTGTGATTTGCCGTTGTTCAGTTCAACAACCAAGTTTGACAGCGGAACGGGTTGGCCAAGCTTTTTTGACCATCTGCCCAATGCCATTGGCAATAAGGATGATAATTCACTTTTGGCCCAGCGCACCGAGGTTCACTGCCATCGGTGTGGCGGCCATTTGGGCCATGTGTTTGATGATGGCCCAGCGCCAACCGGCCTGCGCTATTGCATGAACGGCGTGGCCTTGAATTTTAAAGCCGCGTAAAATAAGGGCCACCAAAATTTGGTGGCCCTTTCTTCTTTAAACATTGAAAGCGGCGCTGTTTGCTTTGAGCCATGTTTCAAAGCTTTGTGGCGCAACACCAGTTAGCGTTTTAAAATCGGTATCTTTGCCAGAAAGGCTGCCCTTGGAAATTGCATCGTCAAATGATGCAAACATGCGGGCCATGCCTTCAGGCAGGCCAGCGCCAATCATGCCTTGCACCAAACCTTCAACCGGTACATGGACTACTGCCAAAGGCTTGCCAGTGGCGGCACTTACAAGTTTCGCAATTTCATCGGTGGTATATTCATGGCTGCCCGACAATGTGTAAGTGTTCTTTCCACTTTTGTCGGAGGATAGGGCAGCAGCGGCGGCACGTGCCAAATCATCACGTGCAATATGGGCAATTTTGCCTTGGGCAGCCGCCGAATATTGGGTGCCAGATTTAAGCGCTTGCGGCATTCCATGGAATAGATTTTCAAAATACCAATTGTTACGTAACACGGTATAGCCGCTCAATGTGGAATCGCTCAGTGCCTTTTCTGTTCCCGAATGATCGGGCGCAAACAACACGGCGTTGCCCACTGGGTTTGGCATTGATGTATAAATTACATGCCCAACCTTGGCATTTTCAGCGGCTTTTACGGCGTTTAAGTGTTGCTTTAACCTTACGCCCGGTTCCATTGCGTTTGTGCTGATCAACAACACGCGCGTTGCGCCTTCGAACGCCTTGGTCAGATGGGCCACATCATCAAAATTTGCAGCGCGTACATGAATTCCCTTGGCCGCAAATTCAGCCAAATGTTCAGGGTTGCGTGATGTGGCGATGATTTTATTGGGGGCAACTTTGTTGGTGTTGAGCAGGTGATTGATTACGGCTTTGCCGAGATGGCCAGAGGCTCCGGTAACAAGATACATGGGCTTATCCTTTTCTGTTGAGTGGTGCCTGCAACAGATAGAGATTTAATTGCAATCGTCAAGGTTACAGATAAAGTTTATTCTCCATCCTTCCAATATTTGCGCCAGATTGATGCTGGTATGTTGCTGTAATCATCTGTCCACACAGCGGTGGATTTGGGGTTTGCATCAGTCCAGCCATTTGCAGTGGTGAATTGAGCCAACGTATCGGCAGATTTTGCCATGATCATGGCTTCAGAAGAATAGGGATCAGCCAAACTATTGGTCTTGCTCACCAGCAAACGGTCTTTGGCAAAAAGCCCGGCATCTTTGGCAAGTGCTGCAACAACGGTTTCCAATTCCATATGGCGGTTGGAAATGTGAAACACCAACAGTCCATTGGGTTTAAGGTGGGCGCTGTAAATTTGAAGTGCCTCACGGGTTAGCAAATGTGTTGGAATTGAATCAGACGAAAAGGCATCCAACAAAAGATAATCAAATTGTTGGGGCTGGTCTTGCAACGTTAACCTTGCATCACCCAAGACTATTTTCAAATTGGGCGCACATGCTGACAGAAACTGAAATTCATTTTTGTCAGTTGCAATTTTGGCCACCAGTGAATCGATTTCGAAATAGGTGAAGCGATCATTGGGCTTGCCATTGCATACCTGAGCACCAGCACCCAAACCCACAATGCCAACATCACGGCCCGTTGGATTATCTGGCAGAAGTTTCAACGTTTGGGCCAACACGCCCTCTGGGTGATAATATGAAAGTGGAATGGGCGAACCACTATAAACTGTGCCATCAGCATTGGCGATGCGTGTTGCGCCATGAACAGTTGTGCCGTGAGAGAGAACGCGGAATTGGCCATTTTCTTCAATTGAAATGCGATCGACGCCAAAAAATGAACGCATGAACTTTGTGCCAAAAGCGTTGCCGCCATGTAGTGCCAACAGCAAAAACGTGAAGGGTATGAAAACTGCGCGAATAATATTGTGCCGAAATGCGCCAGCGACAAAAAATGTGCCGATAATGATGGCAGGAACAATAAAGCTGTCGGTGTTTGTCCAGCCTAATTTTTGCAGCAAGGCAAAGACAATTGTCACACTGGCGGCAACTAACAACGCGGGCAGACCAAGAGTTTTCCAATCTTGTTTTGTTGCTTTTAAAACCGAAGGGTGGGCAAGCATCACAACGCTGACCAATATTGGATATTCCAAAATGCTGTTGAAAATATAGGGTGCCAAAAGGCCAGAGAATATGCCGCCAAGCACGCCCCCGAAAGACATCCACAAATAGAATTTTGTTAGATTTTTCGCTTCGGGGCGCAAGGTGTAGAGCAAGTGGTGATACATCAGGGCGGTGCTGAAAAAGAAGCCGATATGGATGATGATGTTCACGACGAAATTGAGCTGATACAATTTGGAAAGCAAAATTCCGCCAGCCAAAATCGGCACGGCTTGGTAGATTACCGCAAGGGGCACAAGCGGCTTATCAGTGAAAATCAACACGAAGGTGAGTAGAAATAAAGCAAGCGGCACAATCCAAATAAATGGAGCAGAGGCCACGTCTGTGGCGATATGAGAGGTTACGGCCACCAACAATGCCGAAGGCACAAAAGCCAAACCAATATATTGCAATATGCTTTTGGACGTGAGTGGTGAAGATATGGCGCGGCTTTGAAGCGTTTTTGAATTTTGGGTTTGGGTTGTAATAAAACCCGAAGCTGCGATGCACGCAATCAACGCCGCAAACCCAGCCGACCAAGCAAAAGCCTGTTGTGGAAGGCGCAAGGTAATTTCAAACAAAACCGGATAAAGCAGCAGTGCCGCAAACGAGCCTAGGTTTGAAGCGGCATAGAGAAAATAGGGATCAGAAGCATCTTTATGGCCGGTGCGTGCAAACCAAGCCTGCAACAATGGCCCGTTGCCCGCCACAGCAAAAAATGGCAGGCCCACTGAAAGCATGAATACACCAATCAGCCAAAAAATTTGCCCTTCGACAGGGGGTTTGCCCAAGCCTGATGACACGGCGATGGGCAGGCTGATGAAGGTGATCAGCAAAATGACGATGTGCAACAACACGGCCACGCGTGTTGGCAGATAGGTGCTTGAAAGATGCGCATAAAGATAGCCCAGCAATAACAGGCCCTGAAAAAACACCATGGCCACTGACCACACACCTGGCGAACCGCCCAGCTGTGGCAATACCATTTTGGTGAACATGGGCTGAATGGCAAAAAGCAAGAAGGCTGATACAAAAACTGTCAGCGTGAATGCAGGCCGCGCCCAATTGCGAGCAGGGGAATAAGCAGCAGGTGATTGTTTGAGCATGAATTGGCCTTGGTTTTGGTTCGCTGCGGTTTTTAACGCCAAGGCGTTAAGGGCGGGCTAATTGGGCGGGGGCGGATGACAAGGCCTGCAAATGGAACCAAAACGGGCTCGCTTGCGTTCTTGCAACGCCTTACTGTAGTCATATTCAACGGCGACATCATCTTAATCGGTTCAGGAGAAATAATAAAAATGAAGAAACTTATCGTTCTAGCAGCCACGTCTATGATTGCTTTGGCACCCGCTGCCCAAGCTGGTGGCGGCGTTAAGATTGGTGTTTTAACGTGCAACGTTCAAGGCGGCGTTGGTTTTATCGTAGGTTCGGCTAAAGGTGCTGAATGTGTGTTCAAATCTGGTGGACGGGTGGAGCATTATCGCGCCACAGTTGGAAAGTTGGGCGTTGATATTGGCATCACCGGCCAAACGGTTATGGCTTGGGCAGTGTTTGCACCGGGCGCTGTTGGCCATGGCGCGCTGAAAGGCAGCTATACTGGCCTTAGCGCTGAAGCCACTGTTGGTGTTGGCCTTGGTGCCAATGTTCTGGTTGGCGGATTTAGGCACGGCATCAATCTGCAACCCATCAGCGTTCAAGCCCAAACAGGGCTTAACATTGCCGGCGGTATCGGAAGTTTGACACTGCGATCAGAGCGCTAGGTTCTAAAAAAGCTCAAGCTTCATATGTTCCAACTTCTCCATCGGCGGGCTTGACCCGCCGATCTAGTTTTTCAACAGCTTTGAAACTTGAAGGTCTGGTTCGGCGGGTCAAGCCCGCCGATGGAGACTTTGGCGGGTGCCCCGTTTATCCCCGCTCCACAAAGCTATCAATCACACGCTTCTCTCCCGCTTGGTCGAAATCCACTGTTAGCTTGTTGCCTTCAACATGCGTCACGTTTCCGTTGCCGAATTTTTGGTGGAACACGCGGTCGCCGATCGTGAAAGAACTTGGTTTGTTGCCGTCAACGACTAACTGGCCTTCGATGAATTTTGGGGTGCTTCTCAACGTTTCGCCAGATGCTTTGCGGCTTTGGGCGCGTTGCCAGCCCGGCGTTGAATAACTGCCTTGGCCGAAGGCTTTGCCATCATCAAATCTGCTTTGCCCGAATGTGCCAAGGCCATGCCCGCCGTAAGAATTTGTCATGGGTGAAACTTCGACGTGTTTTTCGGGCAGTTCATCGACAAAGCGCGATGGCAGCGAGGTTTGCCACAAGCCATGCACCTGCCGATTTTGTGCGAACGAAATTGTGGCGTGAAATTTGGCGCGGGTTATGCCCACATAAGCCAAGCGCCGTTCTTCTTCCAAGCCGCTGCGGCCTTTTTCGTCCAAGGCGCGTTGATGGGGAAACAGGCCTTCTTCCCACCCGGGCAAAAACACATGGGCAAATTCCAAGCCTTTGGCCGAATGCAGCGTCATAATATTCACGCGGTCTTCTTCGCCGCCCACATCTCTGTCCATCACCAAGGACACATGTTCGAGGAACCCAAGCAGATTTTCAAAATCTCCCATCGAGCGCACAAGCTCTTTCAAGTTGTCTAAGCGGCCTTCGGCTTCGGGGCTTTTATCGGCCTGCCACATGGCGGTGTAGCCCGATTCATCCAACACAATTTCAGCCAATTCTTGATGGGGCAAGTTGTCAACTTGGGCGCGCCATCTGGCAAATGAATCGAGCAATGCGCGCAACGCTGTGCGGGCTTTATTGGGCAGTTCGTTGGTGATGCTGATGGCATCAGCCGCCACATAGAGCGAGGTTTTGTTTTTCCGCGCAAGATCATACATACGCTTAACCGATGTATCGCCAATGGCGCGCTTGGGTGTGTTCACAATCCGCTCAAATGCCAAATCATTATCGGGCGAAGCGATAATTTTAAAATAGGCCAATGCGTCGCGAATTTCGGCGCGTTCATAAAAGCGCGGGCCGCCGATCACGCGATATGGAATAGAGGCGCGAATGAACCTGTCTTCAAAGCTGCGCATTTGGAATGACGCACGCACCAGAATGGCGATGTCGTTCAAGTTTTGTTTTTTATTGTGAAGGCTTTCAATGTCATCGCTGATCATGCGGGCTTCTTCATCGCCATCCCAATGGCCGCGCACGATTACGGGTGATTTTTCTTGTTTGTCTGTGCGCAAGGTTTTGCCGAGGCGGGCCTCATTCTTCGCGATGAGGCCAGAGGCCGCGCCCAAAATATCCATGGTAGAGCGATAGTTGCGTTCAAGCTTGATGACTTTGGCACCGGGAAAATCTTTGCTGAAGCGCAGAATATTATCCACTTCTGCGCCGCGCCAACCATATATTGATTGATCATCATCACCCACGCAGCAGATGTTTTTGTGGCCTTGGGCCAAAAGTTTCAGCCATTGATATTGCGCCACATTGGTATCTTGATATTCATCCACCAACATATATTTGAAGCGCCGCTGATAGGATTGCAAAACATCGGGGTGGTTTTGAAAAATACGCAACACTTCCAGCAAAAGGTCGCCAAAGTCTGCGGCGTTAACGGTTTTAAGGCGCGCCTGATAATCGGCATAAAGCTTGGCGCCCAAACCATTGGCATAGCCGAAGGCTTCGCCTGCGGGCACTTTTTCAGGGGTTAAACCCCGGTTTTTCCAGCCATCAATGGCGTTGGCCAAAGCACGGGCGGGCCAGCGCTTTTCGTCAATGCCTTCGGCTTGCAGCAATTGCTTGAGCAAGCGCAATTGATCATCATCATCGAGAATAGAAAAGCCAGATCTTAAGC
>JAYUHQ010000230.1:0-10746 GCA_043766895.1 Aestuariivirga sp. | reverse complement strand
ACCACGCCGGATGTTGACAAAGTAATGCGCCGCTTGGAAAGCGACAGGCCTTCGCCATCTGATGCAATATCAATGGCGTCTTTCACATTGTCGAAATTATACAAGGGTTCGCCCATGCCCATCAGCACCACGTTGGTAACATAGCGGCCAGACGCGGGGGGCTTGGGGTTGGCCACAATATCATCGGGCCAATCTTTAATCTTGTCTCTGGCCAACATAATTTGCCCGGCAATTTCACCCGCCGTTAAATTGCGCACCAATTTTTGTGTGCCTGTGTGGCAGAAGGTGCAGGTTAAGGTGCACCCCACTTGGCTTGAAATGCACAAGGTGCCGCGATCTTCTTCGGGAATGTAAACTGTTTCAATTTCATGGCGCGCACCTTTATCATCGGGGGCCAAACGCAACAGCCATTTGCGCGTGCCGTCTGATGAGATTTGCTCGGTTACAACTTCGGGCCGCGCAATGATAAATGCATCATCCAGCTTTTTTTGCAGGTCTTTGGCAATATCGGTCATGCCTGAAAATTCAGTGCGGCCGCGTTGATAGATCCAATGCCACAATTGGCGCATGCGCATGCGGCGTTGTTTTTCAGGAACGCCAACCACCTCTAATACATCGGTTAAGGCGCCGCGTGAAAGCCCCACCAAATTGCGGCGGGTGTCGTTGGGAATATAGGATGCGGCACGAGGCTCTGCGGTTTTCAATAAAGTGGTCATGGCCGCCCTTTACTGCATTTGTGTCACTGTCACCAGTGGGCCTAATCTGGCCAGAAAATCATTGCGGCCAAGTTCACGCGAATAGAGGCTGGAGACTGAGCCATCCAAGAACAGCGCGTTATCACAATGCAGTTCTTCCAGAAACAACGAGGCAAAATCATAGAAGGTTACAAAGCCATCAGAAATCACAAATTCAACCGTATGATCATCGACCATGCCCACACCATTGCGAATTTTAATCGATGTGCCTTCGGGCGAAAGCTTGGGGTGAACAGCACCTTCAATCACCAACATGGGGCCTGATTGGGTGGCAAAATCGGGTTTGATATTGGCTTTGGAATAAGCGTCAGATTCCATAACGCCTGCTGTGGTGCCTTTGATATAAAACACGCCATTGGGCTTGAGATGAAAATTGCCCGAACCATTTCTGCGGTTCAGTTTTTTTAGTTGTTTGCCGTTTTCAATATAAAGGCCAACGGGCTTTAGGCTTGTGTCAAACATGCCGGCGTTCATGGCGAAATCTAAGATCTTGCCTTTTGCGGCCAAGGCCTGTTGCACATTTGCAAAGCCGCCATAGGGCTGGCCAGAAGAATCAAGATTGGCCAATTCAATCTTGTCTTTTTGGGTGTCAAATTCGCACACGGTGTAACCGTCGTCATGAAAGGTTACGCTGCGGCAGGCGGCAACACTGGTGGTGGAGAAAAGACCCGTTGCGATGATGGCAAAAACAAACCGCATCGCTGGCCTATTTGCACGCCGTGTCGATTTTTTCCAACGCCTTGGAAACGCCCACCAATGAGTAAGTGTCGGTGGTGGCAGTGCCTTTCCATGAGGTGCCGCTGATGATCAGTGATTTTCCGGTCTTCAAGGCTTTGACAATTTGCGCTTCCGTTTCAACCGCTGCGGCCCAGGCCGTATCGCCATTGGTGTAAAGTTCAAACGCCTTATCATCAATCTTCAAGGACACAGTGGAAGATTCTTTAAACGGATAGCCAATGATGGTTGAAACTTGGCCTTTAATTTTGCGGCCGACAAAGTTGGTGACAAGAAAAGAGACCGGATCACGCTTGTTGATTTTTTTATCTGACTCGGTTTTTTTGGGAACCGAATAAATATAACACACCGGCGTGCCATTGGATTTATAGCTATAAGCTTCCCAATCATCGAAGGTGCCCATTGACACCGGGTCATCAGCGCGGGCTTGCGGCGCCAAAATGAAACTTGCCAACACTGCGGCGCTGAAGAGGGATGCCTTGAAATTCATGATATTAATTTTATCGCCTGAAGTGTTAATAACTTGCCAAAACCTTGGTGCTGTCTAGAGCGTATAACTTTGGCACATTTACGGCGGGAAACCATGAAACAAATGATCGCGGATCAAAAGGCCATTCTAATTACGGGCTGTTCATCTGGCATTGGCTATGCCTGTGCCACGGTTTTAAAGGCCAGAGGCTACCGGGTTTTTGCCACGGTGCGCAATGGCGAAGACAAAGCCCGGCTGGAGGCAGAAGGCCTTGAAGTTTTGATTATGGACTATCGCGACAGCGTTTCACTTCGGGCTTGTGTGGCAGAGGTTGCAACGCGCACCGGCGGCAAGCTTTATGGGCTGTTCAACAATGGAGCGCACGGCCAACCCGGAGCTGTGGAAGATTTATCACGCAGTGTTTTAGAACAACAATTTTCTTCAGGGTTTTTTGGTTGGCATGAATTAACCGTGCTGTGCCTGCCCTTGATCAGGGCCAATGGCGGTGGGCGCATTGTGAATTGTTCATCAGTGCTTGGGCTGGTGGCGATGAAATGGCGTGGCGCTTATAGTGCCATGAAGTTTGCCCTTGAGGGGCTGACAGATACCATGCGGCTTGAATTGCGCGGCACTGGCATTCACGTATCAACCATTGAACCTGGCCCCATTGCCACGCGCTTTGTTGAACATGCGTTGGCAGCGTTTGAACGCAACATCAACGTGGGGGCTTCACATTATAAGCCAGCCTATGAGCGCCAACGCGCCAAGCTGGGCAAGGGTGGGTCTGACCGCTTCAAATTGCCGCCCGAGGCTGTGGCAACAACGCTGATCCATGCGCTTGAAAGCCCGCGGCCACGGGCGCATTACTATGTGACTGTGCCCACCCATCTGGTGGGCGTGGCGCGCAGGCTTTTGCCATCGCGGCTTATGGATTTATTTATAGATCGGATGTCTGACCAATGAATTGGATTATTGTTTTAGCCATGGGGGCCGTGTTTGTGGTTTTGCTGCTGGGCCTGTTTAATATGATGAAGGGTGGCAGCGCCAACCGCAGCCAATATCTCATGCGTTGGCGCGTGGGGTTACAATTTGCCGCCATCGTTCTGGTGGTTTTGTTGGTGTGGTTGCGGCGCTAGGCTTTGGTGCGCATCACCACCAGCACCGCTGCACCACACAAGGCCATGCCCAAGATTTGAACAAGGGTTAAACTCTCGCCAAACAACACATATGTCATCAGCGAAGCCACAGCTGGCACCAGATAAATTACGCTGGACACGCGCGACACGTTGCCTTCACGGATCAACATCATCAACAGCAAGATGGCCACGATCGAAAGAACAACAATGGCCCACACCAAAGCGCCCCAAGCTTGCCAGCTGTAATCAAACATATAGTCATGCAACAGCCACGATGCCACTAAAACCACAAGGCTGGCGCCCACATATTGCCAGGCTCCGCCGGTGGCCAAGGGCACGCCCGTTGCATATTTTTTCTGATACACCGTGCCCAGTGAAATTGAGACGGCACCCAGTACTGCCAATGTTGATGTGAAAGGCGTTATGCCGCCCAGCAGCGCAAAGTTGAGTTTTGGGGCCAGCACCAAACCTATTCCAAGAATGCCGATGGCCAGCCCCAGCCAGTGGCGGGCGTTGGTTTTTTCACCCAGCATGGCGGCAGCAATAAACGTGGTGAGCAAAGGTTGAAGCCCCACGATCAACGCGCTCACCCCCGCTGGCAAGCCATTGGCCACGGCCCAATAGATGGGGGCTAAATAACCGCCATGCAGCAATGCACCAGCAATTGCCGCGTGGCTTGCATGTTTTGCATCGGGCCAAGGGATTTTTTGAACAAGGGCCAACACCACCATGAACACCCCGGCCAGCGGAAATCTGATCGCCAAAAACCAAACGGGGGCCACATGGCCCGCCGAAAGCTTGGCCACAACAAAGCCTGTTGCCCACAGCACCACAAAGACCAAGGGAATGGCCGCCAAGAGCGGCGCTTTCAACTTTTCGACAACTATTGTTTGAGGCACCATGGGCAAAACGAGCTTTATGTGATTGAGTGCGGCCATGAAAATATCGGCAAGTTCTTTACTGGCACTGATTGGCGATACGCTCAAGCGTCTGTTTGCTGATGAGGCCATTCCGCTGGCGGGCAATATTGCTTTTCGGCTGATTTTTTCAATCTTTCCGTTTTTAATATTTCTAACGTCGCTTGCAGGGTTTTTTGGCAGCACGAAACTGTCTGAGGCCGTGGTGAATTATTTGTTGAGCGTGGCGCCCGAACAGTTGATCAAGCCCTTGGCACCAGAAATTTCAAGCATTCTTACAGTGCAACATTCAGGCTTGCTAAGCCTTTCGGCGTTGCTGACGATTTGGAGCGCCATGGGCGGCGTCGACTCCATCCGCGTGGCTTTGAACCGCGCTTATGATTTGAAAGACCTGCGGCCCTTTTGGTATCTTTATATGCAAAATGTGGTTTTCGTGGTGGGCACGGCGGCGTTGTTGTTGGCGGTTGCGGTGTTGTTGGTGGTTTATCCGCTGCTGGTGCAAGCGCTGCAAACTTATGCACCGAGCGAAGTGGCGCGTTTTGCGTCGCTCAACACCATGCGCTATCCCTTGGCCATGGCGCTTTTGCTGATCGGTTTGGAAGTGGCGCATGTGGTTTTGCCAGCCCAGCCGCCCTTGGCGCGCAGCGTGTTTCCGGGTGTATTGCTCACCGTGGTTGTGTGGACGCTGCTTTCCGCAGCCTTTTCATTTTATCTGTCGCACGTTAATTCCTTTGCCTCAACCTATGCATCGCTTTCGGGCATTTTTGCCGCCATGCTGTTTATTTATCAGGCAGCACTGGTGTTGATTTTTGGCGGAGAGTTTAATCGCGTGCTTGGTTCATTGAAAACCAAGGGCTGATAACAGATTTATTCTTGTTCATTCTTGGCAAATTTTGGGGGCGCTCTCATCCGTCCAATCCGCAAGGGTGATGGGTTTGAACTTGGCCTTGATGGGCTTTGCCTTGCCAAGGCTGTGAGACAAGGTGCCCTTGCCGGTAAGATAATTAATATCACAGGTTCCCTGGCTGCTGCGCGTGTCCCAATCGAGCATATAGCCCGCCACCAGAAACGTTCCTTTACGATCAACAATGGTTAAGGTTGTTTCATAATCATTGCTGCAGCCGCCACAGCCGTTTTGCAGGGTGAAGGCGCTTTTGCCGCTTACTGTGAGCGCATTTTTATTATTGTATGCCAGGTCTTTCTTGATGAAGGTTGGCGGCTTTGAAACATCAAGCGGGGCATTGCCCGCCCCCAAATAGATATAAAGATCAGCTGCGCCCTTGTTTTCCACCAAAGCCACGCGGTCTAATATTCCATCGCTGTTGAGATCAACAGTAATGTCGGAGACCACCACGGGCGCTGCAATGGCGGCAGAGCAAACGCACGCCGCGCCAACGATGCCCAACCCAATTGCTCGCAAAGATAAAGCCATATTAGCCTCCATAAAGGCCCCGCGTGGGGGGTGAAGATAGCGAACATTGTGCCAAACGGAAATGGGCAATGATAGAAACCCGTTCTTATCGACCAACCCTTGACTTAAAACCCGCTCGCCCCTAGTAAACCCCAATCTGGCAGAGCTTTAGGGCTTTTGCGGGATGTTATGCGCTGCTCGAGGCAACCCACTTGGTTCTTCTGAACTACAAAAAGTCCTTTTCCTTCAAGGGTTTGGAAAAGGCGCCACAGGGCGCGGAGAAAGAATGGAAGATTATGTACGCAGTTATTAAAACTGGCGGCAAGCAATATCGTGTTGCCGCAAATGATAAAATTTTGATCGAAAAGCTTGAAGGCCAAGCTGGCGACAACATCTCATTCACCGATGTTTTCATGGTGGTGAATGGTGCTGATGTGGCCATTGGCGCGCCCACTGTTGCGGGTGCAACGGTTATTGGCGAAATTGAAAAGCAGGCCCGTGGGCCGCATTTGATCATTTTCAAGAAGCGTCGTCGTAAGCATTATCGCCGGCGCAATGGTCATCGCCAAGATTTGACTTCGGTGATTATCACAGAAATTTTGGTCGGTGGTGCAAAGCCAACCGGCAAAAAAGCTGAAGTGAAGCTTTCCACAACCAAGGCGGCAATTGCTGCTGGCGCTGACGACATTTCGTTGATTGGCGGCATTGGCCCGAAAATTCACAAAGCGTTGACTGAAATGGGCGTTACAACATTTGCACAAGTGGCCGCATGGACACCTGAAGATGTAACCCGCATTGAAGCTGCAATTAAGCAAACCGGCCGCGTTGGCCGTGAGGAATGGATTGAACAGGCCAAAGAATTGATGGCTGGCGAACCGCCTCGTGCTAAAACTGATAAAGCCCGCATGTAAGAGAGACAGAGGAGAAAACACATGGCACATAAAAAAGCAGGTGGTTCATCCCGCAACGGTCGCGATTCCGCTGGCCGCCGCTTGGGTGTAAAAGCATTCGGCGGCGAAGCCGTGATTGCTGGCAACATCATCGTTCGTCAACGGGGCACGCAAATGCACCCCGGCACTGGCGTTGGCATTGGTCGTGATCATACAATTTTTGCGAAAATTGCTGGCACTGTCAATTTCCGTAGCACCAAGGGCGACAAGCAACTTGTCTCGGTGTTGCCAATGAAGGCAGCAGAATAAGGGCAGACACATTTCTGCCACCCCGTCTCGGGTTTGGCAGTTCAAATTGAACGGAGAGATGGGAAACCACCTCTCCGTTTTTATTTGGAATTGTGATCATGGACATCGAGACGAAAAGATTATGCTTAAGGCCGTTGAATGATGATGATGCGGTGGCCATTGCTTCTGGCCTAAACAATTATGCCGTTGCGAAAAATCTGGCGCGGGTGAAGTTTCCCTATGCCGTGGCTGATGCCCAAGACTTTATTGGCCGCCAGCGTGGCTTTGATGCGCGTTCAAAAGTATGCGCCATTGCCTTTCGGGCAGCACCAGAAGAACTGATTGGCATTGTGTCTTATGAGCAAGCCGGGCTTGGCGCGACCGAATTTGGTTATTGGTTGCGTGAATGTTGTTGGAACATGGGGCTTATGACAGAGGCGGCCACAGCCCTTGTGGCCCATGGTTTTGCCAGCGGCGATGTTGAGACACTGCATTCATGCTATCATCTCGACAACCCAAATTCAGGCCGCATTTTGCGCACATTGGGTTTTGTGGAAACCCGTGAAGAAATGAACTTCTCGGTAGCGCAGTGCGAAGAAGTGGCAGTCATGAAGATGAAGTTGACTGCTGAGCGGTGGCGTAAGCTTGCTCACTCTTAATTCGTCATCCCGACTTTCGTCGGAATGACGGTTGTTGTTTTGTTATGAAATTAAAACACCATCGCCACATAGCTGCGCACGATGTGGTTGCAGCCCAAGCCACCATTGTGTTTGGACGCGGCCAAACGCAAATTGCCATGCGATGAGCGCACTGCCATGGAAAGATATTTCAAGCCATAACGCACGTTGGTGGCGGGGTTATAAAGGCCAGAACAGCTGCCCGAATAGCCAATGCCGCGGGCTGTGGCGCATTTTAATTGGAACACGCCAATTTCGCCTGCACCACCGGTAACCAATGGATTAAAGCCTGATTCAACTTTGGCAATTTTCATGGCAAACCATGTGGGCACGCCCGCTCTGGCTGCTTGCGATTTAATCAACGCTTTTACGTTGTTGCGGGTGGCTTCGGAAACTTTTGGAATGTGGGCTTTGCCGTGATGATGTGATTTGTGATGATGCGAATGGTGCCGATGTGTTGCAGCAAACGATGGGGTTGAAAGCAATCCAACTGAAATAACAGCTGCGGTGAATGACAAAAGCAATTTATGACGCATATTTATATTCCTTTACGTTACTCGAAACGATCAAGTTCATTTTCAGCAAAATGCTGAAAATTTAAAACCACAAGACCGCCGATGTCTGAGGGAGAAGGGCGATAAAGGCACTAAATGTGGTCATAATAAGATTGTTCCGACCGAGTCCTGATCTCAGTTTTTTCAATTTAAAACTGTGATGAATTGGCAACAGTGGTCAAATGTCGCGGAAGAGACTCCTGTAATCAGATTTTAACACCTATGCGACGGAGTCTAATCCGAATCCGACGCAGACCAATAAATTCAGTACAAAGACGCTGAAAAAGCCACTAGATACACAATTATGAAATTTCTTGATGAAGCAAAAATCTATGTGCGCAGCGGCGACGGCGGGGCCGGAGCGGTTTCGTTTCGCCGTGAAAAATTTATTGAATTTGGCGGCCCTGACGGCGGCGATGGCGGCACCGGCGGTGATGTGTGGGTGGAAGCGGCAGCTGATCTCAACACGCTGATTGATTATCGCTATCAGCAGCATTTTAAAGTGCGAACAGCGGGCCATGGCATGGGCCGTTTGCGTGCAGGTGCACGCACTGAAGATATTGTTCTAAAAGTTCCCATCGGAACAGAAGTTTTGGAAGAAGACCACGAAACCATGATCGCTGATCTGGCCAAGCTTGGCGACCGGGTGCGCATTGCGCGCGGCGGCAATGGCGGCTTTGGCAACCATTATTTCAAATCAGCCACCAACCGCAGCCCTTATCATGCCAACCCCGGCGAAATGGGTGAAGAACGCTGGATTTGGCTGCGTATGAAACTGATTGCTGATGCGGGCATTGTGGGCCTTCCCAATGCTGGCAAATCCACCTTGCTGTCTGTTGTTTCTGCGGCGCGGCCTAAAATTGCTGATTATCCATTTACAACACTTCACCCACAATTGGGTGTGGTGAAGGCTGGCAACAATTCATTTGTGCTTGCCGATATTCCCGGCCTGATTGAAGGGGCATCGGAAGGGGCTGGTTTGGGCACGCGCTTTTTGGGCCATGTGGAGCGCTGTGCTGTTCTGATTCATATGATTGATGCCACGTGTGAAGATGCTGTGGATGCATACAGGATTATTAGAGCAGAACTGAAAGCCTATTCCAAAATTCTGGCGGCAAAGCCCGAGATTATCGCATTCAACAAAATTGATGCGGTAGAACCTAAAGTGCTTGAAAAAGCTGTGGCGAATTTTAAAGCCAAAATCAAGAAAACACCCTTGTTGATGTCTGCCGCCACACAAAAGAATGTCGAAGAAGCGATCTTCAAGCTTTATGATGTGGTGCGCACCACCAGGCGCAAAGAACGCATGCCAGATCCGGAAGGGGTTACGACAGAAGGCTGGCAGCCGTGAGCTCTCGCCTCTCACAAGCAAAACGCATTATCGTTAAAGTGGGTTCGGCACTTTTGGTTGACCAGAAAAGTGGAACGATCAAAGCGGATTGGCTTTCATCTTTGGTGGATGATCTGGTTGCTTTAAAAGCAGCGGGCGCTGATGTTATTCTTGTATCGTCTGGTGCTATTGCTTTGGGGCGGCGCTCACTGGGCTTACCTGCTGGCAAGTTGAAGCTTGATCAAAGCCAAGCGGCAGCCGCTGTGGGGCAAATTGCACTGGCGCAAGCTTGGGCCCAAGCCCTGCGTATCCGCAATATTGTTGCGGCACAGATTTTGGTAACGTTGCAAGACACTGAAGAACGCCGCCGTTATTTGAATGCGCGGGCCACGCTTACAACGCTGCTTGGCCAAGGGGCGGTTCCCGTAATCAACGAAAACGACACGGTGGCCACAACTGAAATTCGTTATGGCGATAATGATCGGTTGGCGGCACGCGTGGCCTCGATGATGTCGGGCGATTGTTTGGTTTTATTGTCTGATATTGATGGGCTTTATTCAGCGCCACCAGATCAAAAGGGTGCCGCGTTTATTGCTGAGGTGAAAGAAATAACGCCTGAAATTGAAGCGATGGCGGGCAAACCCATTTCTGGCGTTGGCTCTGGCGGCATGATCACCAAAATTGAAGCGGGAAAGATTGCGCTTTCATCGGGGTGCAATATGGTGATTGCGTCTGGCCATGCGCTGCACCCCTTAAAACGCATTATGGATGGCGAACGTTGCACGTGGTTTTTGGCGCAAAGCAACGCCATGCAATCACGCAAGCGCTGGATTGCTGGCACTTTGGCACCGGTTGGAAAATTGATGGTGGATGATGGTGCCAAAACCGCATTGGGCAAAGGCAAGAGCTTGCTATCTGCGGGCGTTAAAGCCGTTGAAGGTTCATTCTCACGCGGCGACACAGTGAGCATTGTGGCAAGTGGCGCTGAATTTGCGCGCGGGCTTGTGGCTTTTGATGCTGATGATGCCCGCAAGATTGTGGGTTTGAAATCGGCTGATGTGCAAAAGCTTTTGGGCGCTGATTGTGCTGATGAACTCATCCACCGCGATGATTTGGTGATGTTATGACGGACGAAATTTTAGCGCTTGGCAAACAGGCGCGGGTTGCAGCAAAGGTTTTGGCCGTTGCATCAACGGCACAAAAAAATGCGGCGCTGTTTGCAATGGCTAAACATATTCGCCAAGCCGCGCCTGAAATTTTGGCGGCCAATGAAAAGGATTTGGCAGCAGCAAAGGCGAAAGATCTGAAGGCCGCTTTTGTTGATCGGCTTTTATTGAATGATGCGCGCATTGAAGCCATGGCACGTGGGCTTGAAGATGTGGCGGCGTTGCATGATCCGGTTGGGCATGTGCTGGCCCAATGGACAAGGCCCAATGGCATGGAAATTTCACGTATTGCAGTGCCCATTGGGGTTATTGGCATTATCTATGAAAGCCGGCCCAATGTGACGGCAGATGCTGGTGCCTTATGTTTAAAATCGGGCAATGCTGCAATTTTGCGTGGTGGATCTGACAGTTTTGAAAC
>JAYUHQ010000229.1:0-10769 GCA_043766895.1 Aestuariivirga sp. | reverse complement strand
GTTAAATGTGACCCTGCTGTTGAGACTTGTCCTCCAGCCCAATAATGAAGTTGAATATATAAATATAAAGCGCCACCGATTTATGATCGGTGGCGTTTGGTGTGTTGAGATGTCCCCGATGTTTTTAAATGCGCTGAAAGTTGAGGCTAAATCTCTTGGCTTACCTCAGAAAGACCCGGGGAGAGGCAGCGACAATCAATCATTGTTGTTTCTTCACAATAGTCGGATTAGGGCAATCTTTATTGCCACCGCTGGAGAAATTTTCTGAGTTTGGCCAGAAGCTTTTGGCAGAGTTCATTCCTCAGACATAATGTTGTTAGGATGCAATACGGCTTTGTTCTTGAGTTGGCAATTCTCATTGCACCACTGGTATATGTCAAGCGATGGGAAATCGGTCAGTGCCAGAGAAAGTTAGATCCCAGTCCCCTTCCCCCCGCCATTTTCACCAATGATTGAGTGATTTTAGCACAACTGTGTGGATAGACTTCGAATTGCGCTGCACAACCTATAGTGCTGCAATCGGCAATTATACTGCTTTGGAACTTTTACACTGCGGCAGCGTTTGTTGGCCATTCAAAGCTTGTTTTTCAAGTCCTCATACAGATTTGTGATGAGCCCTAGTAATTTGTGAAACGTGGTGAAAAGACAAGCCTGTAGAATCTCCAACATATTGTTATCGTTTGATAATAATTATCCGCAAGGGTGAATGAGCTTGATTTGATCGTGCTGCAGAAATGCTTAGATTAAGGTTATCGGAGTGGCAATTACGCAGCTCCATACTTGAAAAAACCAACCTTAAAGGAATTAAGATCATGAAGAAGCTTATTGTATCGATCATCGCCCTTGGCGCTCTTTCTGGCGCTGCATTTGCCGCCAACACCGAAAACAGCGATAGCGGCCGTTATTTGGCAAGCGTTACCGAACCTTCAAATTTTGTTGTGAAGAAAGCCCATGTTGGCATGAACAAATCAAAGATCGTTATGAACGATACGCTTGAAATTATGCACAGCGATGTTGCTTCATTTGGTGTTTATTCCAGTGGTCAATATCCACAATAATTTCAACACACTTCAATTGTGTGCTGCGTGAGCAGCTGTGATTAACCCAAGCGGATGCGCACAGGATTGCCCTGCCCGCATCCGCGTTTTTTAAAGTTTCATATATGAGTTAGGTTCTGCGCAATATGGTCGGTTTGCTCTTTCAACTTATGAAGGCCAAAGCTTTTGCGCACGCCACTGTCGAAAATTGCAGCCGGCGCATAATGACGCAACAGCGCCAGAAGCGTTGCCTGTCCACCCGCTTGATAGCGTCGTTTTGGCTTTGGCACAGTTGCTGCCGTCCAAACAACTTTTGCAACAACCATGGGTTCAGCGCCTTTTAAAACTCCATCACGCAGAGCAGCAGCAGCCAAGGCACGTCCTTCGGCATATGCTGGCAAGTGGTTCTGCGCAGCAATCGTTTGGCTGTCAAATGGTGTCTTTGTGAGGCCTGGTTCAACGTTAATGGCGCGAATGCCCATGGTCCGGACTTCGTGGTCAAGTGACTCGGTATAGCCTTCCACAGCATGTTTGCTGGCAGAATAATAGGCCATGTAGGGCGTTGGAAGAAAGCCCACAACAGAACTGATATTCACAATGCGGCCAGACATTTGGCTGCGCATTGCGGGCAAAACCTCATTCACCACAGAAGCAAGACCAAAAAAATTCGTTGCAAATTGTGCTTGCGCCTCGGCAATTGACGTTTCTTCTATTGCACCACTTAAACCGTAGCCCGCGTTGTTGACCAAAACATCGATGCGTCCAGTTTCAGTCAGCAGAGTTTGTATTGCTGAATGAATTGTAGACGGTTTTGTAACATCCATCACCAGTGGACGAACCCCGTCAGCAAATTTGGCAGCCGCTGACCGCGACGTTCCGAAAACGTTATATCCCTTGTCCACAAAAAGCTCTGACGTAGCACGGCCGATGCCTGATGATGCACCTGTAATCAGCACGGTATTTTTCACGCAATTCTCCATTTAGATTATATTCATCATCTCATTGTTTAGATGACAGATATAATCTATATCGTCAAGACGATTAAATTGAAAGTTGGGGAAATGCGCGTTTCAAAAGATGAAAAAGCCAAGACATATCGATCCATCGTGAAAACAGCGTCGGCATTGATGCGGCAAAACGGTATCGCCCAGACCGGTGTTTCCGATGTAATGGAAGCAGCTGGCTTAACCCACGGCGGCTTCTATCGCCATTTCGAAACGAAAGATGATCTGGCAATAGCCGCAATAAAATATGCATTTGACGAAACGCTCGACACCTTGGATCAGCACGTCGGCCATAAGGGCGCAAAAGCCGCCGTCAAATGGTACGCGCAAAGATATCTTTCAAAAGAGCACGTCAACAACGCAGCCGCGGGCTGCCCTGTTGCAGCCATTGGCACGGAAGGCGCACACCTTGCCGGTGACATAAAATCGATTATGGGTGCGGGGGCAGAACGTATCTCTCAGTCAGTGGCAAAAGCGATGCAAACAAATTCAAAAAAACAATCGCTTCAAATCATGGCGACAATGCTTGGCGCTGTGGTCTTTGCCCGAAGTGTGGGTGATCACAAACTGGGCCAAGATGTTTTGGCAGCCTGCACTGAACTGGTTGATGATATGCTAAAAGCCAACAACACTGCCTCTTAGCACGGACCCGAAAATCAACCATCATAGCCCACCCAAAACTAACTGAATGCAGCACGAAATGCTTCCAACGCAATGTCCGCGTCGCCCATCGCTTGGGCTTCCATCGCCACAGGGCCGCGATACCCCATCGCCTTCAAAGCTTTTGCCACACCGGCATAGTTGATCTCGCCTGTTCCCGGCTCGCAGCGGCCAGGATTGTCAGCCACTTGAATTTCGCCAATCCAAGGCAGGCATTTTTCGCACCACCGAACCAAATCACCTTCACCAATTTGTGTGTGATAAAGATCAAGATTGATGCGCAGCTGCGGGCGATTGATCGCAGACACCAATACCAACACATCTGCGGTAGAACCAAATGGACAGCCGGGATGATCGAGTTGATTGAGGTTTTCGAGCACAAACGTCACGCCTTCTTTTTCGGCCATGTCACAAATGCGGTTGAGCGTATCACGCGCCTTCATCCACATGGCGCCTGTTACCACTTGGGTTTGCGCAATGGGAATGCCGCCATCACCAAGGCCAGTGCCATGCAGGTTAAGCCGCGCAACGCCCAAGCGTTTGCCAATTTGCGCTGTTTCAAGTGCCGATTTGAGCAACATTTCAGCACCTTCATCATCAGCAAGCCGGCCTTGCAGATAGCCATTCATGATTGAAAATGTAGCGCCGGATTTTTCAAGCTTGGCCAGATCATGCGCAGGCCAATTCCACAATCCAACTTGAAAGCCCAGTTCGTGAAGACGCGCACAACGCCACTCAATGGGTTGGTTTGGCCACAGCATTTCAGCACAGGCAGCAAGGGTGAAAGGTGATGTCATATTGTATCTCTCTATGAATTCTAAAGCCCCCTATAGCACATTGGCGGCAATTTCAGCCTTCAAAGTTGCCGTGGTTTTTTCATCCGCCTGAAGATCGGTGACCTGTTGGTGGGCGACGAAAACAGCTGGAAGCCAAAGCCCTTTTGTTTCGTTCACAATGCGAAGTAGGTGGCTTGCTTGTTTAGCGCCCGCGGCCGACACTTTCGCAATAAAAAAATCGAAATTAGTTCGAGAGACCACGGAACCAAAACCGCTTCTGTTCATTTAGCTTTGGTAAAATCCCATTCATTCGTAAAAAGGAAAAGCTTATGAAAAACTCGATCAAGACAATAATTGCGATTGCAGGCATCACTTTTGCTGCCGCAACATTTTCTATCGGCGCATCTGCCCAATCGCAACCCGCCACAGGAATGCACACAACCACCTGTCCAAACGGGCGCATGAATAACCATTGCATCATGCACAAGAAGCACCACCATCATATGAAAATGCACATGAAGCATCACATGATGCACCACATGAAACATCATCATCACATGATGATGAAACAATATTGATTTTCAGAATATGCTGGGAGTAAGCCCGCGCCAGAATTCTAGCGCGGGCTTTTTTATGCAAAACAAATTCAAGACAAAGTGAAAACGAGTCGTCGAAAAAAGTGAGGCTACCGGGACGGGTAGCTTCCACCTTGGCGCTTATTTGCCGCGCAATGCGTCCTTAATTCCTCCCACGGCATTTTGTATTTTTCCAGCTGCTTTGTCAGCCTTGCCATCGGCTTGCAATTTTGCATCGCCCGTCAACTTGCCTGCGGCCTCTTTCACGGCACCCTTGGCTTGTTTGGCTGTTCCTTTAATTCTATCACTATCCATTGCATGTTCCTTTCAATGATCGAGCAAACGTAACAACTCTGCATCACCTGAAAGGTTCCTCCATCGGATAAACCACCTATGGCCAATGATTATTAGCTCTTTAGAAACGCAATTATTCTTCCGTCAACGGAAATACAAAGCTAACTTCTGAACCCTGAGTTCGATTGTGAAATTTCAGAGTCGTGTGCAATTGCTTGGCAAAGGCCTGAATGATTTTCATTCCTAATCCCTGCGACTTTTGAGGATCAAATTTTTGATCAAAGCCCACTCCGTCATCACGAACTGCGACCGATATATTATTGTTTTTGTCGCCCTCAATCTTAACCCATATCATGCCGCTGGCACCATCAGGGTACGCGTATTTTGCTGAATTCGTGATCAATTCCACGATGATGAGTGCAATTGAAATCGCATGATCAACTTTAATGTCGATGCCGCGTTGTGCATCAACTTTAACGGTGCAATTCATCACCGAAGAATCCATGTCAGCACACACCTCTTCGATGTAAGCGCCAAGATCCATGCTTTCAACATTGTTGTTACGATACAACCGCTCATGCGCGCGTGCAATTGCGTTCACGCGCCGCGCAGTCTCTTCAAATTGGTGGGCCGTTTCGCTATTGCCGACGCGTCCCTGCAACTGAATTAGACTGGCAACAATGGCCAAACTATTTTTTACGCGATGGTTCATTTCCTTGACGAGAAATTGCTGCCGCGCAAGCGCTGCTTTCAGATGACGTTCATTGCGCTCTCGTTCAATGGCCATGCCAAGCACATTGGCACTGCCTTGCAAGAACGCCAGATCATGTTCCACAAAATCGTCATCAGACTTGCTGTCAACTTCAAGAACCCCAAATGGTCTGCCGTCGCCTTGCAAAATAACGTTCATTGCTCGGCGAATTCCGTGTTGAACAAGAAGCTCAGGCGTTCGAAATCGCTCTTCGTTTCCCAGATGATTTGAAATAACGGGCTTGCCAGTTCGCAGTGCAAATCCGGCAGGTGAAGCCAGATCAGCGCCAACAGTTGCCACGCCCACAATATTTTTATCCCAACCAACACCAGCCACAACCTTCAATCGGTTTTCATCGGGAATATGGCGCAGAACTTTACAAAACTGAACATTCAAACCTTCAGCCGTCAGTCGCACTGTTTCTTCAAGCAAGCTGTCGAATGTTGCGCCTTGAAGTGCAAGCACCCCAAGTTCTGATAATATTTCCTGCTGACGAATTCGTTGTTCCAAGGCCTTGCGCGTCAAGTCAGGCCCCTCTGCGTTCGCAGCCGATTCAACAATGGGTGTCGCTTTAACGTCAGACATTTCTTGTTGAACTTTCATTGCTGCATGGGCGCTTAGTGTTCTCAAGCCCGGTGCGTTGATTGCCAAACGAATATGGGCTTCTTTCAATTCTTGCTCAACGAATTTCTTGGCCGAACCTAAAAGTTCGAACACTCACAAGCTTATGACATTTTAGCTGCGATTGACTTTGCCAATGCGCAACGCCACCGATCATCGATCGGTGGCGCATTGTTTTGCAACTGTGTTGAAAATTATTGAGCCGGAGGGCAAGTCTCAACGTTTGGATCACATTTGGCTTTGCCTGGTTCATTCTTCTTCATGGCATCAGTTGCCTTCTTGCCATCTGCTGGCGCTGCGGGCACAGCGGCTGGTGGGGCAACTTTTGGAGCCACTGTTTTTGAATCACTTCCAGCAGCGTCTTTCTTCTTTTGAATTTGTGCATCAGGTGCGGGTTTGCCAGTGTCGACCACGGGTGGCGCAACCACAGGCTTGGCAACCTTTGGCTTTTCCGCAGGAGCCACGACAACTGGTGCTGGTGCCGGAGCCGTTTTCACTTCCGGTTTTTTTGCATCAGGTGCTTTGACCACAGGCGTTGTATCAGTGGATTTCTTCACTTCAACTTTGCCATTGGCGTCAACCTTCGGAGCAACAGCATCAGCGGGCTTAAGGGCATCGACTTTGGGCTTGTCTTGCTTGCCAACCACGGGGGCATCGACATTGGCTTTTGTATCGGCAGGAGCTGGTGCTTTTGCATCGGCTGGAGGCTGGACCTTTGTATCAGCAGGAGCTTGCACTTTTGCAGCTGGTTGATCTGCAGGCACAACTGGCTTGCCATTCTTGTCAAGCGTGGGTGCGGCACCAGCGGGTTGATTGGCGGTTAAGTCTTCGGGTTTGACACCTTGGGCTTTACGCGCCGAAACAATCTCTTCCACCTTCACCGCTTTTTGTGGTTTGGCGGTGGTGTCAACTTTCACATCTGGGTTAAATATAGCAACCGATGTTCCGTCGCTTTTTCCCATGGCGTTCGGATTGGTGACAGGTTTTTCAACAAGCACCGGCACCTTTTTATTTGTGGCTTTTTCAATGTCGTTCACTTGAATGGCGGTGTTGATGACAATGTTGTTTTCAATCCGCACTGTCTCAGGCGGGCTTTGTTGAACAATTGTGCGCACATGATTACGATCACTAATAATGCGATTTGAAAGGTTGATCGACAAAAATGCTGAAGTGGGAACCGCTTGCCAATAGTAATCTGGCACATCACCAATTGTTATGTTGACGTCGTCGTCATTGCCATGGCGCGGCGGCAATGGCGCCCAAGCCACTTCGTTTTGTCCGCGGCTCCACGCAACCCAAGCAGGCGCCCAACGGTGGCCTGGCACCCAATACCAACCAATATCGCGGGCATAACCCCAACGGCCATAGTGATAGGTAGCCCAACCAAAGCGTTCATTCGAAACCCAAAGCCAACCATAGCGCTGGGTGAAAGACCAATGGCCCAATGTGTAAGGCCGCCAGCCATGGCGGATATGTTGGGGCACAAAGACATATTGGTCTTGATAGCTCACCCAGTTTCCATAGGGCTGGAGCCCATCGTAGAATGACCCGAAGCCAAAATTGATGGAAATATTTGTTTCGGCTTGGGCTTGGTTGATGACAGATAAGGAATTTGGAGCCAAAACCGAAACCGCCATTAAAATGCCGCTGGCTGCCGCAGTTCCCAAAATGATTTTTCGAAATACCATATCTCTCTCCTATGCAATATTCTGCGATGACATAACTAGAGGGCAAAACGCCATGGCAATGGAAAAGTTCCAGATAAAAGTTCTTATGGCGATTTTTTCGACACAGGCGTGAACAGCTACAATTTTTAATCGTGCTGGAACCCTCGCCCATTTTAGGCGTTCAAAGAGTCAATGGGCGCTCTTGCCCAATGGGAATGAATAGTATGGCTGAAGTTGACCACAAAAATGCTGCCCACCATCATGAAATGGCAGCAATAACTCACCGATTGGCGGCTGAATATCACATAAAAGGCGAACACAAGGCAGCATTGGATCAAAGCACAAAAGCCCATGGCCAATCTTTATCTGCCCACACGGCATCGAAGGATGCACACGCCAAAAGTGCTGAGCTTGCGAAAAAGAAATAGTTAGCCAGTGATAACTTCGGCTTGTTTCTTCTTCGTAAGGCCGACAAACACCAAACGATAGCTTTCGGCCAAATACTTTTTTAAATCCGCGTCCGACATTGTTTCGTTGGTTTGGCGCTGAATCCATGCCATTCCGCGTGAAGCAAAATAAGGTGCTGGGCGCAAACCTTTTTGTGTTTTCAGAAGTTCAAAACTGAATGGCGATACTTTGAACGTGATACCGGCATAAAGATCAGGCGGTAAAAATTGAATGGCGAAAACCTTGCCACCAATTTTCCAAACATCGGCGCCTCCCCACTGACATACATAAGTGGATTGGGGCATGGATTTGCAAAAGGCATTAAATTCTTTGGGTAACATTATTCTGTGTTAGCGGATGTAAGAAAGAATTTCAAAATTTACAAAACCAGTTTAGTCTGTTCACTGTGTCAAAAAGCCCTTTCATCACGCGTATCAGCGAAAGCCTTCGCAGCTTCGAAAGTGAAGCGTCGCTACAGTTTTGGCAAGACCTGAAGCCCAGTTCAAAACTCTACGCCATCAAACCTCTGATTGATTTAATCACATCAAGCTCGCCTTATCTTAAAGCGCTTTTGCTCAACAATGAAACATTCGCCGCCGAGTTGATCACCTTGGCACCAGAAGACGTTTTTCAAAATCTTTGTGAAAATGTCCAAGACAGTGTGGGGTCAGAAACACGGGCAGATGCAATGCGATCCTTGCGCCTTGCCAAGCAACATCTTGCCGTTTTGGTGGCGCTGTGTGATGTGGGCCAAGTTTGGACTTTGGATGAAGTCACAACAGCACTCACCACATTTGCTGATGCCACTGTTGAAGCGGCACTTTCATTTTTGTGGAGGCAAGATAACGACAAAACGATCAAAGGCTATGTTGTGCTGGCCATGGGCAAGATGGGCGCGTTCGAACTCAACTATTCAAGCGATATCGATTTGATCGTGCTTTACGATTCTGAACATTCTTCACTCTCTAAAGATTTTGTGCCCGAAACTTATTTTGTGAAGCTTACACGCAATCTTGCCATCATACTGCAAGACATCACTGAAGATGGTTATGTATTTCGGGTGGATTTGCGTTTGCGCCCCGACCCGCGCGCCACCCAAGTGGCAATCGATATTGAAGCGGCGGCCAATTACTATGAAAATTATGGCCAGAACTGGGAACGCGCCGCCATGATTAAGGCAAGGCCTTGTGCCGGCGATATTGAATTGGGCCAAGAATTTCTTGATCGATTAAAACCATATATTTGGCGCAAATATTTAGACTATGCCGCCATTGCTGATGTGCAATCGATGAAGCGCCAAATTCACGCCGTCAAGGGCCACGGCGAAATTGCAATCTTTGGCCATAACCTGAAACTTGGGCGCGGTGGAATTCGTGAAATTGAATTTTTTGCCCAAACCCAACAATTGATCGCAGGCGGGCGAAACCCCAAATTGCGCTGCATTAAAACGCTTGATGCCTTGGATATGCTGGCCGAGGAAAAATGGATTACGTTGAAAACCGCCAGCGAATTAAAATCGGCCTATCAATTTTTGCGTATGCTGGAACATCGCGCCCAAATGCGCAACGATCAGCAAACCCATGAAACGCCAAAAGACCAACACGAATTTGAAACCTATGCAAAGTTCAGCGGTTTTGAAAACGGCGATGCCTTGGCCAAACAATTGCAAGCCAGATTGCAAACTGTGCAAAATCATTATGCGGCATTGTTTGAATCGGCCGAAGATTTAAGTTCAGCCCAAGGCAGTTTGGTTTTCACCGGCGGTGAAGATGATCCTGCAACCTTGGCCACGCTGGAACGTTTAGGGTTTTCGCAAAGTTCTGAAATTTCCGCCACCATTCGGGGCTGGCACTTTGGTCGTTACCGCGCCACCAAAACCGCTCGCGCGCGTGAATTGCTCACTGAGCTGATGCCGCTGATTTTAGAGACTCTGGCCAAAACCGGTGAGGCAGACAAAGCATTTTTCGCCTTTGATAAATTTCTCGAAAGCCTGCCTGCAGGCATTCAACTTTTAGCGATGATCAAAGCCAATCGTAAAATTTTAGATTTGATCGCGCAGATTTTAGGCTCTGCCCCGCGCCTTGCCGAAAAAATCAGCAGCCTACCGCGCATTTTGGAAGCCGTCACCGCACCTGATTTTTTTGATCCTTTGCCGAAAGAAAATATTCTCGCCGCTGAAATCAATGGGCTCATCACCAATACCAGCAGCGTTGAGGAAGCCATGGACTTGGCGCGGGTTTTTGCCCGCGAGAAAAATTTTCGTGTAGGCGTGCGCATCCTGTCTGAAACCATCAGCGCAGAAGCCGCAGGCCGTGGCTTTTCGGAAGTGGCAGATTGCGTGTTGGCCAAACTTCTGGACGTTATAAAAAATGATCTCGTGGCCAGACATGGCCACATCAAGGGCGGCACGTGTGTCGTTCTGGGGCTTGGCAAATTGGGTGGCCATGAAATGACGGCCGCGTCTGATCTGGATATCATGTTGATCTATGATCACCCGGAAAGTTCTGAAACGTCAAATGGCAAAAGCCCTTTAAGCCCCGGTCAATATTATTCCAAGCTTACTCAGAAACTGGTCACAGCCATAACAGCCCCCACGGCTGAAGGCAGGCTTTATGATGTTGATATGCGGCTGCGTCCATCCGGCAGCACTGGGCCCCTTGCCGTCAGCCAACAGGCCTTTCAAATCTATCAGGAAAAAGAAGCTTGGACATGGGAACGCATGGCATTAACCCGCGCGCGCGTTATCTGCGGTGATGACGTATTAGCAAAAAAGGTCAATGCAAACATAAAACATGCGCTCAGTGTTCCGCGTGATGCTGAAACCATCAAAGCCGATATTGCCAAAATGCGAAACCTGATGCTGCAAGAACATAAAACCCAAAACGTTTGGGATTTAAAACGCATGCGCGGCGGGCAAATTGAAATTGAATTCATCGC
>JAYUHQ010000228.1:0-4084 GCA_043766895.1 Aestuariivirga sp. | reverse complement strand
TTTGCGCACGATAGCATCAATTTCAGGCACATATGAAATTGCAGTTTCTTTATGAGGTATTGTTACATTGCAGCCCACATAACCATTGTTGGTCAGGTTTGCGAGAAAGGCACCTAAATTTTCAGGCTCCACTTGGCGTTTTTCGTAAAGGCCTTCTAGTCCATAAGTTTTTAGCCAATGATTGTGAATCAATGGAGATCTTGAATGGGTGATCGGATAGCCAATGACACACGCTTTCTTCATGTGTTGGTTATACCGACCTGTCGCAAAAATGCGAGGAGTGGGACGAGTGACAGCCCAAGAATTGTAAAATAGTCGCCCTCAACAGCTTCAAAAAGTTGAATTCCCTGTTCTTCATAATGATAACACCCCACTGCGTTGAGCGTGACCTGATCGACAGTAGCAAGATAATCATCAAGAAATTCGTCGGAAAAGTTGCGCATGTGAAGTGTTGCGGTTGCCAAATGTTCAAAGACAATAGTTTGGTTATTTGCGATGGTCATGGCGGTGTGAAGCTGGTGAGTTTTACCGCGCAAAAACAACAGGTGTTGGCGTGCTTCAATTTTATCGCGTGGCTTGTTAAAAAGGGTACTGTTGCAACTCAAAGTTTGATCTGCACCCAAAATAAAATCGTACTTGGCTACGTTATGAAGCGATTTTGCCTTGGCGGTGGCAAGGCATTGGGCAAGGCGGGGGGCTGATAGTTCTGCATTTTCCAATTTAAGTTCGGCCTCGTTCGCAGGACTTGCTTTGGCAGTAAATTTCAAACCAGCTTGGGCGAGAAGCCTAATTCTGGTTTGACTTTGTGATGCCAAGATAAGGTTTTTAGGCTGCATGAGATGTGGGATCATTGTGGATAACGTGACATGTTGGCAAAGGTTAACGATATCTTAAGGATTTATAAAACTGTTTTGAGTTTTGGATGGCAGTTTTTCGAAAAATTGCGTGAACTGTTTAAAACTCAAATTTTGGCTAATAATCTGGAAATCCTTGTAATCTTGTGATGAATCTTTCTGATACATTTTGCTTTATTGCTTTTCCACAGGATATGAGGCTGTTATGCAAGTTGTGAGCTTTATACCTGTTAATCAGCCCCCAACAGAAGAAGCATTAAAGATTATCTCTTATTTTATGGAGTGACGGGTGAAACCTATTCTGGACGTTCTTCAAGGACGAAAACCGACAAGACGCCCAATCTGGGTGATGCGACAGGCTGGCCGATATCTGCCTGAATATAGGGCGCTGCGGGAGAAGGCTGGATCGTTTCTTCAGCTTTGTTATAATCCTGAATTTGCCTGTGAGGTTACGTTGCAGCCGCTTTGGCGATATGATTTTGATGCGGCAATCCTGTTTTCAGATATTTTGGTGGTTCCACATGCGATGGGGCTCCATCTTGAATTTAGGGAAGGTGAAGGGCCAGTTTTGGAAACCGTCAACGATCTTGCGTCTGTTTCTCGTTTGGTGCTGGGACAAGAGGGAGGATATTACCCCAAGGTTTGGGAGACTGTGTCGCGGGTTAAGGCAGCTTTGAAAGCCCATCAAACCCTGATTGGGTTTTGTGGTGGCCCTTGGACTGTAGCAAGCTATATGATCGAAGGTGGAAGTTCAAAACGCCAGAATGCACTTTTGGTTGCTTTGAATAATCCAGAGTGGTTTCAGGTGTTGATGGCAAAGTTGGTGGCATCATCAATTCTCTATTTGTTGGGCCAGATCAGGGCCGGGGCTGAGGTCGTTCAGATTTTTGACAGTTGGGCCGGGGATGTGCCTTTGCCTGCACGCCAAAGGGTTGTGATTGAACCCATCGCAGCGATTGTGGCGGGGGTCAGAGCCGTTCATCCTGAGTTTCCGGTGATTGTGTTTGCGCGCGGTGTTGGTGATGGTCACGGTGAAATTGCCAGGTTGACGGGGGCTTCAGCAGTTGGCGTCGAGGAAAATGTTGAAGCTGGTGCAGTTTTGAAGACGTTGCCGGGGGGTGTTGCTTTACAAGGCAACCTTTCTTCAGATTTGTTGTTGGGAACCGAGGCGGAAATGCTGACCGGGGTTGAAGCAATTTTAAATGCTGTTCCCGCGCATCGGCATATTTTTAATTTGGGGCATGGCATTCAACAACAGACGGACCCTGAAATGGTTGCAAAGCTGGTGGCGGCCGTTCGCAAAGGTGATCAGTGATTTATCTCTGGATTAAGGCTTTGCATGTCGTTGCAGTGATTGCTTGGATGGCTGGCTTGTTTTACCTGCCGCGGCTATTTGTTTATCACACACGCCAGGTTGTCGGCTCAGAGAATGATGCGTTGTTTCAGATGATGGAACGGCGTTTGATGAAGGCTATTATGCGCCCTGCCGGTGTGGTTGCACTGTTGGCTGGAATTGCCACGGTCGTTGCAAGTGGAATTGCTTGGTCGACACCGTGGCTCTCAGCAAAACTCTTGGGTGTGGTCGGTTTGATTGCTTATCATGCGATGTTGGAACGCTATTTGTCATCATTCGTTCGAGGTGAACGATTGAAGAGCGAGAAATTTTTTCGCCTCATCAATGAAGTGCCCACTGTGTTGTTAATCTGGATTGTGATTTTAGTGGTGGTCAAACCCTTCTGATTTTTTGTTTTTATTTCAGGTGGAATAGTGCTAATCACGCTTAGCCCGTTCGGGTATGGCTGAGCCTTAGGCTCGCTTGGTTTTTTCAAAGCAGTAAAAGATGAATGATATTGTCGAAATAAAGGAGATTAAACTCTCCGATTTGAAACGTAAATCACCCGCTGAAATGTTGGTGTTGGCTGAAGAGCTGCAGATTGAAGCTGCAAGTACTTTGCGCAAGCAAGAACTTATGTTTGCGATTTTAAAAACCTATGCTGGGCAGAATATTGAAATTATCGGTCAGGGCGTGATTGAGGTTTTACAAGATGGGTTCGGATTTTTGAGATCTGCTGATGCCAATTATTTGGCAGGCCCGGATGATATTTATGTGAGCCCCAACCAAATTCGCAAATATGCTTTGCGGACCGGAGATACAGTTGAAGGACAGATTCGCGGCCCAAAAGACGGCGAGCGTTATTTTGCTCTCATCAAGGCGATTACGGTTAATTTTGAAGATCCGGACAAGGCGCGCCACAAGGTTAACTTTGATAATTTGACTCCACTTTATCCTGATCAGCGCCTTGAGATGGAAATTAATGATCCCACACGCAAAGACCATTCGGCGCGCGTGATTGATATTGTTGCGCCGATTGGCAAAGGTCAGCGCGGGCTGATCGTGGCGCCGCCGCGCACGGGTAAAACTGTATTGCTGCAAAATATCGCCCATTCGATCACCACCAATCATCCTGAGTGTTATTTGATTGTTTTGCTGATTGACGAGCGGCCCGAAGAAGTGACCGATATGCAGCGTTCGGTGAAAGGCGAGGTTATTTCGTCAACATTTGATGAACCCGCAACCCGCCACGTTCAAGTGGCGGAAATGGTGATTGAGAAGGCCAAACGTTTGGTCGAACATGGCCGCGATGTGGTTATCTTGCTTGACTCGATCACCAGGCTTGGTCGGGCTTACAACACCGTGGTGCCATCATCGGGCAAAGTTTTGACAGGTGGTGTTGACGCCAATGCCCTGCAGCGCCCGAAGCGTTTCTTTGGTGCCGCACGCAATATTGAACAGGGTGGATCGCTTACAATTATTGCTACGGCCTTGATTGATACCGGTAGCCGTATGGATGAGGTTATTTTTGAAGAGTTCAAAGGTACGGGCAATTCGGAAATTATTCTGGATCGCAAGGTTGCCGATAAGCGGGTGTTCCCATCCATTGATATTCTTCGCTCTGGCACGCGCAAGGAAGAATTGTTGGTGAAGCCTGATACATTGAAAAAGACTTACGTGTTGCGTCGTATTTTGAACCCTATGGGCACGGTTGATGCCATTGAGTTTCTGCTGGATAAGATGCGCCAGACCAAGGGCAACAGCGATTTCTTTGATTCCATGAATGCCTGATTTGGAGGGTTGAGATGGTCTGTGGAGGTATCGATTCGATTCCGAAATGACTGTTTTGCCCACCATTTATGCTTTGTCGTCTGGCCAAGGTAGGGCTGGGATTGCG
>JAYUHQ010000227.1:0-10930 GCA_043766895.1 Aestuariivirga sp. | reverse complement strand
TCGGCTTCTCCTTTGCAAGTTGGCAGCGTGAGAACATCATGTTCCACTTTGGTGCAAAAATGAAACTTGACCCTAAAGACCTGAAATTTGCTGAGCCGATTGAGCTTTCAGAATTGCTGAACAGCCAAAATCGCTCAGAAATTCGCAATGCTGTAAAAAAATCTCTCGCCAATTTTCAATTTGTCGCGCCGCGCTTGGTTATCGCATTCACGGCAATCCTCGATTTTATCGTGATGGTTCTGGCCTGTGCCGGAACAGCGGCAATTCACCCCGGAAAATTGGCGCTTTTAGAATGGCAGGCCTATTCAGTTTTTGCAATTCTCAGCGCGGCAAGCCTGGTTTTTCTTTTTGACATGGTTGGCCTTTATCAATTCAGCACATTGCTCACACCCTATCGCAAGCTGCCGCGTATCGTGATTGCATGGACAGTGCTGTTTGCATTTCTGACCTTTGGCATATTTCTGATGAAAACCGGCCCGCAACTTTCGCGGTTGTGGCTGGCCAATCTTGCGGTTTCGGGTTTGTTTTTCTTTTTGTCGTGGCGGTTTTTTCTCAGCGCATTTTTGCGCGCCCGCAACAAAGACGGCCACTTTAACAAGCGTGCAGTTATTGTGGGCGGTGGCGAAAACGCTGAGCGGGTTATTTCCGTTATCGAAAATTCGCCAGAAATCGGAGTGAGCCTCGTTGGCATCTTCGATGATCGTGATGATGTGCGTGCACCCAATGAAGTGAAAGGCCTGTACAAGCTTGGGCGTATTGGTGATCTGGTTGAATTTGTGCGCTCTACACGCATTGACACGTTAATTGTAACTTTGCCCACTTATGCCGAGGATAGGCTTACGCAAATTCTTGACCAACTTTGGGTTTTGCCGGTTGATATTCGCTTAAGTGCACAGGGCCAAAAGCTGCGGTATCGTCCACGGGCCTATTCTTATATTGGCAATCTGCCTTGCCTTGATGTTTATGACAAACCCTTGGGCGAATGGGGCCCGCTGCTTAAAAGTGTTATGGATCGGGTGTTGGCGGCGTTGATGTTGGTTGCCATTTCTCCGGTTCTGTTGGTCATTGCCTTGGCCATTAAGTGGGACAGCAAAGGCCCAGTGTTTTTCAAGCAGAAGCGCTATGGCTTTAACAACGAGCTTATTGAAGTTTATAAATTTCGGTCGATGTATGTTGATCAGGCTGATGCAAACGCATCAAAGCTTGTCAGCAAAGGCGACCCTCGCGTCACGCGGGTTGGCAAGTTTATTAGGCGCACAACACTTGATGAGTTGCCACAATTTTTTAATGTGTTGATGGGCAATCTGTCGCTTGTTGGCCCGCGGCCCCATGCCACTTTGGCCAAGGCAGGAACTGATCTTTATGAACATGTGGTTGATGGATATTTTGCACGCCATAGGGTGAAGCCCGGCATAACCGGATGGGCCCAAATCAACGGATGGCGCGGCGAAACCGATACAGCCGAAAAAATTGAACGTCGGGTAGAGCACGACCTGTTCTATATTGAAAACTGGTCTTTAACGTTTGATCTTTACATTTTGATCAAAACGCCAATTGCGTTGTTCAACACCGAAAGCGCTTATTAAATTCATGCACTCTGCCCCAACGACTATGCCATCACTCTGGGCAGGTAAATTGCCCTTGCGATGAAGATTTTAAATCATATTGGCCCGGGGTTAATTGCGCTGGCCATCAAAGTTTCTGGTGCTGCATTAAGCTATGCCATGTTTGTGGTTTTGGCGCATTTGCTTCAGCCCGAAGAATATGGGCGCTTTGCCTTTAGTTTGAACTTGGCAATAATTTTCGCAGCTTTGGCCGGCGTTGGTTTTTCGGTGGGCATCATGCGTTATTGGCCCAAATATCTGATCGAGAATGATTTTGCCGGTGCCAAGGGCGTCGTTCAAATGGGCTATGGCGCAGCACTGATCGGCAGTAGCTTCTTGACACTTTGCGCGATTTTGGTTGCGGTATTTCTGAAAAATTTCGACATGTCCACGGCCGTGGCCATTGGCCTTTTGGGGCTTGCCATCGCTTGGGGAGACTATTCCAGCAATTTGCTGCGCGGCCAAGGCAAGATTGTAGTTTCGATGTTGCCGCGCGATGTGTTGTGGCGCGTTCTTACCCCGGCATGCGCATTTATCGCGTTAAAGTTTGGCTTCGGGTTGAGTGGCAACACAGCAGTTCTCATTTGTGCTGGCGTGTTGTTTGGGTTGACCGCTTGGCAGGGTCTTTTGATTTGGCGCAATGTTTATCAGACAACGGGAAATCCCTTGGCGCGTTATGATTTTCTAACGCTTCGGGAGAGCCTGGTTCCACTTTGGATATCCAGCGTTGTCTATGCCCTGATCCAGCAATTTGATGTGGTTATTGTGGGAACGTTGATGACCAAGGCTGATGCTGGTGCATATTTTGCCGCACAAAAAACGGCTGGGCTTTTAGGACTGGTGGTTATCGCGGGTGGTCTTGTAACAGCACCAACAATGGCATCTCTGTTTCATTCCAAAAAACTTTCAGAACTTCAAACCCTGTGCAGAACTCTTGCAATCGCAATTGCGGGCGTAACCTTGGTTGGATTTATTATTTTGGCAGTGAGTGGTAAAATTCTCCTTGGCTTTTTTGATGCAAATTTTGTTTCGGCCTATCCGATTTTAATGATCATTGCTTTTGGCAGTGTGATTGACGCGATATCAGGGCCCAATGCTTATTTGATGCAGATGTCGTCTTACGAAAAACACTATGTGAAAATTATGGTGGTTTGCTATGCCTTGGTTGTTGCGGTGCAAGTTTTGTTGATCCCGCGTTATGGCATGATGGGTGCTGCATTTGCTTCAGCCAGCGGCGTGATTTTGTGGAATGTGAGCGCAATCTACATTTTGCGCAAACACGCTGGCCTTGATACATCTTTGCTTTCAATCATTTTGCCACCGCGGGCAGCAACGCAATGACACTTGCAGTTTTAATGCCTGTTTATAACCCTGATGCGGGCTTGAAGTTGACGCTGGAAAGCCTGCGTAAACAAACGGTGCCCTTCAAACTTTTTCTGGTTGACGATGGCAGCAAGCACCATACTGATTATGAAACTCTAACGAGCGGAATTGATATTGCGATCATTCGATTGCCCAAAAACCTCGGCATTACTGGCGCTTTGAATGCTGGCCTTCGCGAAATTATGAAAGGGCAATTTAAATATATCGCCCGTATTGATGCCGGCGACACTGCAACGCCACATCGATTTGCCAAACAGGTGGCCACGCTTCAAACACATCCGGAAATTTCGATCTTGGGATCGAACGTTGAATTGCGCGATATTGATGAACAGGGCCAATTGATAAATACGCGCATTTGGACACTTCCGCTTTCACCAGACGCCTGTTTGAGGCAGATGCGATACAACGTAGCGGCTTGCCACCCCGCAATGATGATCCGCCGCGCAGTGTTTGAAACGCTTCATACTTATTCAGACGAATATCCGGCCGCTGAAGATTATGAATTGACGTGGCGTGCGCTGAAGGCTGGTTTTAAAATCAGCAACTTGGGCGAAGTGTTGTTGATCAAAGAAGAAACGCCTGGCTCTATTTCGCAAAAGCGACGCCGCCGCCAAATATACAGCCGCTTGCGCCTTCAAATGGCGAACCACGACATTGCGTCGCTTCATTCGTGGCTGGGAATTTCACGCAGCGCTGCCACATTGGTTTTTCCAAAAGAGGCAGCAAACGCGCTCAAACGGCTGGTGGGCCGAAGCTCGATTTCTTAATTGGTCGGAGCGACAGGATTCGAACCTGCGACCCCTAGTCCCCCAGACTAGTGCGCTACCGGGCTGCGCTACGCTCCGACGTGGGGGCGGTCTAGCATTGTTGAAACAAAAGTCCAACACAAAGCTATATTTTTTGAAACAACCATAAAAGATCGGCGCGGCGGCCCATCAGAGATTGAACCTGTGCCGCCAGCATCACGGCCCAGATGCATTCAGCCAAAATGGTGGCGTAACCGATGCCAATAAAACCGAACATGCGCGTAAACAAAAACGACGCAAAGGCAAAGATCACCAAACCTGTAATACACGCCCCTGCCGAGCGCACTTGATGGCCACCGATTGATAGCAGATTTTGGTTCATGCCACTCAGTGCGCGGATGGATTGACCCACCAAAAACAAAACCAACAGCCATTGGCCGCCACGATAGATCTCGCCAAAGAAGCTGAGGAAAAACCCGCCGAAAAAAATTGTAACCAACAGGCCCAGGGCAAGCGTCAACGATGTAAGAAGATTAAGCCTGACCAGAAGTTCATCAGCCAACCGATCATCATTTCGTGTGATTGCCGCCGTAAGATCAGGCAAGATGAATTGTTGGGTTGCCTGAATAACAAAGCCCGCTATTCCCGCCAACCGTATGGCAAGGCCAACAACTGCAACTTCATCAGGCAAAAGTATAAACCCGCCAAGCAATGTTACGATATCGGCAAACATTACGGTAACAGCGCCCACAATTGCCAACGCAATGGCACGGCCGCGCAAAACATGGGTTAATCTGGGGCGTATTTTCCACCAATCTGCAAGTTGTATGCCGGCACCACGCAAAATCAATGTTTGCCCCACCGCAACGATGGCATTGCTGACCACAAAAGCCGCAAGCACATGCATGACTGAAGGGTGGGCGCGCACAGCAAATGCGGCAATAATATAGATAAAAAACAAGCCAGGCCTGAAGATAAAATCCGGCACGAAGGCCAATTGATAGCGGCGCAAGCCGTTGGCCAGCATGCTGTTGTAACGCAAAAACGCCGATGGCAAAGCCGACAGAGCGCCAAAGATGATGGCAATTTTCAAACCGCTATCAGCTATCACAAACGTGGTTGAAAGTGCCACGCCAAGAGCAATCAAAACTAGTGCCGCCACCATATCACGCAAAAATGCGCCATGAAAAGCATGGACGAGATTGGATACGCCCAAAGTAAAGAATCGCGGAAGTTGGGTGAGCGCTAATAGCGGATAACCCACGGCCGCAACCATGCTGAGAACGGCCGCCATCGACATGCCCAGAAAAATGATGCCAACATCTTGGGGCGCAAAATTGCGGGTTAATGCCAGCTGGGTAACCAAACCAAGCCCTGCCCCAGCAAAGCGCAAACCAACACTTCCCACCATGAGGCGCAACATTTTGCCAAGTGTCATGGTGTCATGGCCAGCCTTTCAGGCATGCAGATTTATGGTGCGGTCGGATCAAGCAATTTGCGTGCGTCACCTAAATCCTTAAGGGCAGCACGCAGTGAATCGGCGTGGGTTGCAGAAAGTTTATGAATAATTTGCGGGGTAACCGAGATTGATTTGCCCGGTATGACGCGCTTGGCCATTGGCGCTCTGCCGGGCGCTGCCCTGGCCGTTCCTGGGGCGGGAGCACCTTCAAGCCCAAGTTCGCTTTTGCGCGGCACAACTTCGCCACGGCCAATGCTTGAAACATAAGCGGCGCCTTCGTCTTTCAAGATCAGCTGCACGCCGCGAATGGTATAGCCCTGTTTGTAGAGAAGTGTGTGCACACCCCTCAACAATTCCAAATCGGCTGGCCGATAATAGCGGCGGCCACCAGCGCGCTTCATTGGCTTGATTTGGGTAAACCGTGTTTCCCAAAAACGCAGAACGTGTTGCGGCACACTGAGTTCCTCAGCAGCTTCGCTTATGGTGCGGAAGGCGTCGGGTGATTTTTCAATGATCATAACAGTTCCCCAGCTGTTTTCAGCTTAATCTTCGGTGCCTGGCTCTAGGCCGTTTACAATATTCTTCATCACTTGGCTTGGTCTGAACACCAAAACACGCCGTGGCGTGATCGGCACTTCTTCGCCTGTTTTAGGGTTGCGCCCCATGCGTTGGCGTTTCGAGCGCACCATAAAAGTACCAAAAGACGAAAGCTTGACAGTTTGGCCTGCTACGACCGCATCAGAAATAAGGTCAAGGACGGAATTGACCATATCAGCTGATTCTGTTCGAGAAAGGCCAACATCTCGGTGCAGAACCTCTGTTAAATCAGCGCGTGTTAGTGTTTTGCTGCTCATGAAACCTCCTGCGATTGGCCTAGGGTAGTGCACAACGCAATCGCTGGTCAACAGAGATTTGCGTGATCTCAAAGGCTTAGAGCGGTTTCCTCATAGAAATTGGGCTAATAGCGCGCCAGAATGGCGCCCCAGGTGAAACCACCGCCCATAGCCTCCATCAAAACAGTTTGCCCACGTTTGATTCGCCCATCTTGCACAGCAACATCAAACGCCAAAGGAATCGATGCCGCTGACGTGTTGCCATGGCGATCGAGCGTCATCACAAAACGATCTTCGTTCACGCCAAGCTTTTTGGCCGTGGCTTCTAATATGCGTTTGTTGGCTTGATGGGGCACAAACCAATCCACTTCAGAAACTGGCACACCCGCTTCGCGCAACACAGTATCCATCACCGAGGCCATGTTGACCACGGCATGTTTAAAAACTTCTCGGCCTTCCATCCGCAGATGACCCACGGTTTTGGTGGTTGAGGGCCCACCGTCTACAAAAAGTTTTTTGGCATGGCGGCCATCTGAGCATAGCTTGCTTGCCAGAATGCCTGCCTCGCCAGCTTGCGCGCGCAGCACAAATGCCCCTGCCCCATCGCCAAACAGCACACAGGTTGTACGATCTGTCCAATCCAGAATGCGCGAAAATGTTTCAGCCCCGATCACCAATGCACATTTGGCTTGGCCGGTTTTAATCATGGCATCGGCGGTGGCCAAAGCAAAAACAAAACCCGAGCACACGGCTTGAATATCAAAGGCCACACCGCTGCTCAGGCCCAGATCAGCTTGGATCAAAGTTGCGGTTGCGGGAAATGTGTTGTCTGGTGTGGATGTGGCCAATATTATCAGATCAACATCAGTGGCTACACACCCCGCATGGGCCAAAGCATTTTGCGCGGCGTTCAGGCCTAAAGTTCGGGTGGTTTCGCTATCGTCGGCAATATGACGCGCTTTAATTCCGGTGCGTTCTCTGATCCATTCATCACTGGTTTCAACAATTTTGGATAAATCATCATTCGTCATGATGCGCTTGGGCAGCGCTGAACCCACGCCTGCAATAACACTGCGGATCATTTTCAAATTACTCCGCTGCTATCGCTGTTGATTGTAATTCGGAATTGACCTGCGCCACGTCTGTGGTGATGCGGTTTACCAAGCCATTGCGCACCATATCAATGCCCACGCCAATGGCCGTTGCAAAACCCAGCGCGTCGGTTCCACCATGGCTTTTAACCACCACGCCGTTCAACCCCAAAAACACGCCACCATTGTGTTTGCGCGGGTCTAATCTTTCACGCAAAGCGTTAAAAGCACCCGTGGCCAAAAATGCGCCGAACTTTGAAACGATGCTTGAGTTGAGTGCCGCGCGTAAAAAGCCGGTGATTTGTTTGGCAGTACCTTCAGCCGTTTTTAATGCCACGTTGCCGGTAAATCCTTCCGTTACAACCACATCAACCTTGCCTTTGCCAATATCATCACCTTCGACAAAACCAACATAATTCATGCGTAGATTCAATCGCCTCAACATGCTGGCTGCTTCGCGCACATCTTCATTGCCTTTAACTTCTTCAACGCCAATGTTCAGCAAACCAACACGGGGCTGTTCAACTTCAAACAAACTGCTGGCCATGGCTTCACCCATTACGGCAAATTCAACCAATTGGCGCGCATCGGCCCCTACGGTTGCACCCACATCCAGCACAATGCTTTCGCCAACTTCTGTCGGCCATATTGCTGCAATCGCTGGCCTTTCGATGCCCGGTATGGTTCTTAAAACAAACCGTGACATGGCCATCAACGCGCCGGTGTTGCCCGCAGAAATAACCGCATCGGCCCTGCCTTCTTTAACAGCTTCAATGGCTTGCCACATGCTGCTTTTATAACGGCCACGCCGAAGTGCTTGGCTGGGTTTTTCATCCATTTGGATTGCAATATCAGAGTGGATGATTTGGCAGCGCGGTTTCAATTTTGGAACCTTATCAAGTTCCACATTGATTTTGGCTTCATCACCAAACAGAATAAAACTGGCCTCTGGGTGCCACTCTGCAGCAAGGCGCACACCCGCCATTACCACTTCAGGGCCTTTGTCTCCGCCCATCGCATCAAGTGCGAGGGTTATTTTACTTGGCTTTGCCACTGTTGATTCCGGCCCTTTGGTTCAAAACAGGCGCAAGATAAAGGCTTCCGCTGATGAAACAACCTTAATTTTCAATATAAACTTCGCCGTCTTTTCGTGGATAAGGATCCAGTTCAAGCCCCATCGTTTCTGCGGCCACTTCGCCCAAATCAACTTCACCATTTTCAATAGGTTCGGCATCATCTTCTACCGCATCAACAATTATTTTTGGAGGGAGAAAAATATTATCAACTTTAAACTTTTCAACACGCCGGAAGGCCTCAAGAGACACAACTGATATGCGTTCTACATCAGCTTCGACAACGCCTGTCACATGAAGCCCACCGCCGCGCCACGGCATTGCCAAGAGGCGTGCTTTGAAGCTGAAAAGCTTTGGCAAATCAAACCGTTTGGCCAAGGCAACACATTCTTTTTCATCGGCCACAATATGTTCATGGCTGCCCTTGCGCGGCACTCGATCAACCATCAACGGGCGAGAAAATTCGGTTTGTACGATTGGTTTTTTACTCATGCGAAATTCACCAATCCCGAACGAAGTGTGCCTAATTCTTGCATTGCCAGCTTTTCTCGTGATTGCATCACCCAGTTTGCCAGGGCTTCAACATGTGGATTTTCATTGCCATGATAGACATTTCGCGTCAGCGCGGCTGCAAGCGTGGTTTGGTCTTTTGCCTGTTCATAAGCATAAAGACGCCCCGTTAAAGCTTCTGCCATTTTGCGCACTCTTTTGCCAACACCCAAATCACCCACACCCAATTCACGCAGGTTTCCATCCATATCCTCGCAAAACGCGTTTATCAACTTTTGGCATAAATCTGGCGCCTCGGTTTTCAGGCGCGCCACAACCAGATAAACGTGCAAGATCAGCAAATCAAATCGACCTTCAATGGTATCAGCCACACCCAGCGCGGTATAAAATCTGGGCTGCCGCGCCGCTGCCACAATCGCTTCATAGAGAGGCTTTGACGGATCTGGTTTTCGAGCAAAGAGATTTTTAAACATCAATGGCTTGCCTCGAATCTGATGTGCAGGCAAAAGGACAAAAAGGAATTATCTCTGGTCATGGTTCTCAACAAAATATTTCGCATGTGCACTATGTGGCTTTTTGTCGGCCTGTTTGCAAGCGTGCTGAGCGCATGCTCACCTGAGATCAATCACCGCGGCTATATCGCCAAGGCAGGTGCATTTGGCCAGCTGTCAGAGGGCATGAACAAAACCGAAGTTGAAGGTATTTTAGGTTCGCCATCCACCACGGCCTCGGTTAATTTTCAGGGCGATAGCTATTATTACATTACATCTTTGACAGAGGGTCGCTCGTTTTTGAAACCTGTTGAAACCCAACGCGAAATTATTGCGGTGCGATTTGACAAGCAAGATCGCGTGGCAGGTTTGGCCCAATATGGCTTGCAAGATGGGCGCATCATCAATTTGCAAACCCGCAAAACCCCGATTGTCGGTTCTGAATTTTCGCTGTTGCAGGAACTGTTCAAAGGCATCGGCCTTGGTGCCAGCGGGAAACTATAGTTTAGATTTTATTTGAAAATGGCGATCGTGCCCGCTCAAACAAAGCCGCAAAACCCTTTGCAAGGTATCTTGTTGGTTTTGGGGGCTGTGTTTTTGTTTGCTTGCCAAGATGCTTTGGGAAAATTTCTATTCACCACCTATTCTGTGCCCTTTGTTCATGCGGTTCGCTATTTTGTAAATCTCACGATCATGGTGGTTTTGATTGCGCCCCGTTATGGCTGGGCCATCATCAAAACCAAGCGCCCGGTTTTAGTCGTTGCGCGTGGTTTGGCTTTGGCACTGGGTTCGCTTTTCGGTGGCTTTGCTCTTCGCGCCATGCCTTTGGCCGAGACGGTCAGCATCCTCTACATTGCTCCGTTGGCCGTGTTGTTTTTGGCCATGCCGGTGTTGGGCGAAAAAGTGAAATGGTTTGGCTGGGTTGCTTCGGGCATAGGGTTTATGGGTTTGCTTTTGATTGTGCGCCCTCATGCTAATATTTCAACTGCTGGATTATTGTTTTCGTTTTTGTGTTTGCTCACTGCAGTAGTCTACCCCGTGCTCTCCCGCTTGCTTTCAAAAACTGAAAGTACAGAGACAATGATGTTTTATGTTGGCTTGGTGGGTTCCATTTTTTATGGCGTGCAACTGCCATGGACAATGCCAAGCGTATTTCCGCCGTGGCCAGATTTTGCTTTGATGTTGGCTTTGGGTGTTGGTTCACTGATCGGGCATTCGCTGTTTACAGCGGCCTATGCCCGCGCACCCGTTTCGTTGTTAGGGCCTTTCACCTATGCGCATATCGCTTGGGCCACTTTATTGGGCTGGTGGTTTTTCAACCAAGTGCCAGACTTAATAACGTTTGCGGGCATTGCGCTGGTGGCCATGGCTGGTGTTGGCAATGCCGTGATGAACTATCGAACATCCCGCAACACGGAACTGATCTTTGAACCGCAGGAAGCATAGTCATGCAAAAACGCAAACTCGGAAATTCTGGCTTAGAAATTTCGGCCTTGGGTCTTGGCTGCATGGGTATGTCATCTGGTTTTGGCCCGCCTGCTGATCGTACAGAAATGATTACAGTTATCCGCAAGGCCGTAGAGGTGGGCTACACCTTTTTTGACACAGCAGAAGTGTATGGTGCCCATCACAATGAAATTTTGGTGGGCGAAGCGTTAGAGCCTTTCAAGGGCCAAGTGGTGATTGCCACCAAATTCGGATTTGAACCAGACCCGGCTCAAGGTGGCGCGTGGATGGGGC
>JAYUHQ010000226.1:0-4152 GCA_043766895.1 Aestuariivirga sp. | reverse complement strand
TGGATTGAACTTAGCAGTGCGGCAAAGCATTTTCAACTATCAGGAAATATTTATTCACTAGGGGAATGGGCGGTTTTAAGCCTTGCAACCCGCCAAGCAGGAAGTAATCGAAATTAAAACCTATGATAGCAATCAATTCTATGATGTTTAGATGCGCCCTACAATAGGATTTTAGTTTTAAGCTACCACCCTAGCGCCCACCCTTTGCGAACCCCCGCCACCCTTCCAAAATGGCTTTAAACACCTATTTCTGGCTTAGCGTATGCTATTACTCCTTGCGATAGCTGATAATGCTTAAATATCGGGCCGGAAGCTTCTTCAATTCATCTGGGCCATGGGGCGCTTCGGCATCAAAGAACAGCGCGTCGCCGGGGTGCATATCATAGGTTTTGTCGCCATGGCGGTAAACCACATTGCCTTCCAGCATATAGAGAAATTCCATGCCGGGATGTTGAAACGTGGGAAACACGTCTGATTCATTCACTAAGGTAATCATATAAGGCTCCACCATCACTGGCCCGTGGGTGGAATGGCCCAGCAATTGATATTGATGCCCTGCCCTGGTGCCGCGCCGTTCAATCGTTAACCCCTGCCCAGATTTTACAAAGGTTGCATCGCGAATTTCTTCATAGCCTTTGAAAAATGATGTGAAAGGAACCTGAAGCGCTTTGCTCAACGCTTGCAACGATGCCAAAGACGGCGACGTGGCACCGTTTTCAATTTTTGACAACATGCCCGCAGACATATCAGCCGCCTTGGCCAATTCAGAAATCGTGAGCCCCAATTTTTCACGGAATCGTTTCACTTCGCGGCCAATGGCTTCCTCCAAATAACGCGCGTTGCCTGCTTCAGCGCCATGGGGGTTTTGATAGACCTCAGTTTTTTTGTCTGTTTTCAATGTCATGCTGTCCACTACCATGTTTTCTTGTAAGCGACCTTGACAATTCGTTAACCAAGATGTTTCCTGCCAGACAATAAAGTTGCCCCGTAGCAAAAAAATAAACAAGGGGGTGGCCTGTTGCTGTGGGGACAAACGGGCCTTCCGAAAGGAAAAAACATGTCGGATCTCAATCAACGTATTGAGGACATGTACCGCAGTGATGTACGCGGCGCATGGCTTCTGCTGGCCTTTCTCTGGATTGTTGTTGTTTTTATTCTGATCATGTCGTGGAACTTAATCCCCGATAGCACCGTGCGTGTTGTTTCGCTTTTATCGGCACTTGTTTTGCTCATCTTTAACACCGCATCGATTGTGGCGATGGTGCGCCACTATGCCGAAGACAAAGAGTTTATCTACGGCCTCGACATCAAAACATCCGACGCTATCAAAAAAGCAAAGGGATAATCATGGCCAAATATACGCCCCCCGAACAACCGAAACTTTTGCAAGTATTCGATATTGCGTGCCTTGTTGGTGCGATTTTTCTGGCCTTATGGTTTCCGCTTTATATGGGCTGGGCCGGTGTTTCAAAAAGCATCGATAAAATTGATAACCCCACCTGGGAATTGCTGCACCAAACGCCAGCCCAAGTGGCACAATGGGTGAAGCTTGGTTATGCCGATGCCAAGGCCGCGCATGACGTCATTCAAAACAAATTTCACTACACAATTGATTGGTTTCAACTTCTCATCATGGCTGCTGTGGTGATTGGGTATTTCATCTTTCTGTTCCGTGCCTCTGCACAAGAATACAAAGATGTTATCGACGAAAAATTTGGCAAGAAATAGGGATCAAAATCATGTGGATGAATTTCTCTTATCTGTGTTGGGCAATCTCTGCCATTCTTGCGGCTTGGATGCTTTTTGATTGGTACAAAACCGACACGACCTATTCTGAAGCCGATCTCACATCATCACGCGAAGGCGAGATTGAATCCACCGCTGAAAAGCACAAGGTTTGAGGAACTGATCATGTCACAGGCAACAACAGCTTCTGCAAATCCTCATAAAATTTCGCTCTCCCGCGTTCTTGGCCCCGCCCATGTTTGGGCCTTGGGCGTTGGCATCGTGTTGGTGGGCGAATATACGGGCTGGAATTTTTCGGCTGATAAGGGCGGCTCGCTTGCTGCCCTTATTGTGTGTTGGGTGATTGGTCTGCTCTACACATCTGTCGCGATGATCGATAGCGAAGTTACCTCTACGATCGCAGCCGCGGGCGGGCAATATGCCCAAGCCAAACACATTGTGGGCCCGTTGATGGCCTTCAACGTGGCGCTCTATATGGTGTTTGCTTATACGATGCTTGAAGTGTCTGACGCTATTCTGGTTGGCGATACGATTGTGGCCAAAGCCGGCACGGATGGCTTGAACCACAACGCATTTTTGGCACTGACGATTGTTGGCCTGGCGTGGCTCAATTATCGCGGTGTGTTGATGACGTTGAATTTCAATTTCATCATTACAGCATTGGCCTATGCGGCCATCGTCATTTTATTTCTCAGTGTTTCGCCATGGTCGCAAGGCACGGTATTAAAGCTTGGCGAAATGGTAACACCACAAAACGGTTTGCCTTATGGCTGGATCGGGGTGATTGCATCATTCCATTTTGGCATATGGTACTTTTTGGGCATTGAAGGCACAACGCAAGCCGCCGAAGAAGTACGCTCTCCTGCACGCGCCCTTCCCTATGGCACCATGGCTGGCATGATAACTTTGCTGATCGCGGGCGCTATGACATGGTATGTGTGCGCCAGTTTAATGCCATGGGAATATCTGGGCATCACCGCTTATCCGTTATGGGATGCTGGCAAGCTTACCGGAAGTCCGCTGCTTGAAAACATGATGTTTGTGGCCACACTTCTTGCGGCCATCGCATCGGCCAATGGTTGTGTGAACGACAGCGCGCGGGCTTGGTTCTCGCTTGGCCGTGATCGTTATTTGCCAACGTGGTTTTCGGCCGTTCACCCGAAATATAGAACACCTTATCGGTCTATCGTGTTCTTGCTGCCAATTGCTTTGGCTTTCGCCTTCATTTCAGATTTAAACCAAGCGATCACCTTCTCGATTTTGTCGGGCGTTTTGCAATATACATTTATGAGCATCAACATTGTGATGTTCCGCAACAAGTGGCCGCTGGGTTCCATTCAACGTGGCTATACCCATCCGTTCCACCCGCTGCCGGCAATTGTGCTGTTCATCCTTTGTGTAATCACTTTCTTTGCGATTTTCTTGGGCTATGGCGCACAACTCACGGCGATGGTTTCATTCTATCTGATCGTTTCAATCTGGTTTCATTTCTATCGTTATCAATATGTGAAGCGCGGCGATCAATTCACCATGCCGTGGCCTAAACCTGTTGGCTATTAAACCCAGCGAAGGTTTGGCCCGCGTGAAAATGCGGGCTAATTCAATTTCATGCAAAACATTCAACTGATCTTTGCCGCGCTGATTGCAGTTCGGCTTGCATATCTCTTGGTTAAAAAGGCAAAGGCGGCAAAACAGAAATCCATTACAAACGCAAACTCACTTTTGTTTCGTGATGTTTTGCCATTGCTTGTTGATCCAAAAATCGAAGCAGGCAAAACCGTTGGAAGCTGGACGCTGACCGGGCGGTTTAAAAATCAGTTTTTCCAAATTCAAACCATTGTTGATATTTTGGCCACACGCAAATTGCCAAGCCTGTGGTTGATGATAACCTTGCCCGAGCCGCAACCGGTTAAGGCGATTTTTGATTTGATGATGCGTCCTTCAGGGCCAAGCACATTTTCAAACTTTGATTTTCTAACCACAACAGTGCCAACACCGGCGCATTTTCCAACCCATGCCGTGATCCGCACGGATGATCCTTCAAATCTTTTCGCACTTGATCGGGTGTTGCCATTTTTAGAGATTTTTCAGGGACGCCTTGGCAAGGAATTGTTGATTTCACCCAAAGGGCTTCGCATCGTGGTGCAAGCCGCTGAAGCTGACCGCGCCCGCTATAGTGTTCTGCGTGAGGCTGATTTTGGTTCAGTTACAATTGATGCAGGTTTGGCAACACGCTGTATGCAAACTCTGCTCGACTTGCAAACATCATTGAAAGAAAGCGATGCCTAGCAAAACCATAAATCCATATCTCATATTGCTTGCCAGCTTATGTCTGCCAGCAAGCGGGCATGTGCTGTTGGGCAAACCGCAACGCGGATTGATATTTCTTTTTTTCATGATTGTTCT
>JAYUHQ010000225.1:0-4167 GCA_043766895.1 Aestuariivirga sp. | reverse complement strand
TGAATTCGGAGAGTTGCGATGGCAATGCTGAGCTTTGAAAGAAAATATCGCGTCCGCGGCGGAACGTTGCTCGGCGGAGACCTTTTTGATTTTTGGGTTGGCCCATTCTACGTGGGTTTTTTTGGTGTGACCGGCATGTTCTTCACGCTGATCGGCATCGCCATGATCCTTTATGCGGCCTCCCAAGGCCCCACATGGAACCCGCTGCAAATTAATATTGCGCCTCCAGATATTTCATTTGGTTTAAAACTGGCGCCCTTGAAGCTTGGCGGATTTTGGCAAATGATCACCTTCTCTGCGGTTGGGGCCTTTGGGTCTTGGGCTTTGCGCGAGGCTGAAATTTGTCGCAAACTGGGCATGGGTTTTCATGTGCCAATTGCTTTTGGCGTTGCCATTTTTGCTTTTTGCACATTGAACATTTTCCGGCCCATTTTAATGGGCGCTTGGGGCAATGGCTTTCCTTATGGCTTTATGAGCCATCTCGAATGGGTGTCGAACACCGGCTATCAATATGCAAACTTTCATTACAATCCCGCCCATATGATTGCTGTCAGTTTCTTCTTCACAACCTGCTTGGCCTTGGCGCTGCATGGATCGTTGATCTTGTCGGCCACCAATCCGCAAAAGGGTGAAGCGGTTAAAACAGCAGAACATGAGAACGCCTATTTCCGTGACATCATCGGCTATTCCATCGGCACGCTTGGCATTCACAGACTTGGCCTTTTCATCGCACTCAGTGCCGCATTCTGGGGTGCCATTTGCATCATCATCAGCGGCCCACTTTATTCAGGCAGCTGGCCTGAATGGTGGAACTGGTGGCTGCAACTGCCAATTTGGTCTTAAGGAGAGGCATTCATGTACGAATATCAAAATATCTTCACGCGGGTTCAAATTCATGGGCCAGCCGATATGGGTGTGCCGCTCCGGCACACCAACTTCACGCGCCAAGGCACGCCATTTTTTAGCCGGTTGCTGGGCAAAATTGGTGATGCCCAAGTCGGGCCGTTCTATTTAGGCTTTCTCGGTTTGGCATCTCTGATCTGTGGTTTTGTGGCCATTGAAATCATCGGCCTCAACATGTTGGCTTCAGTTCATTGGAGCCCCATTCAATTCGTCAAGCGCTTCTTCTGGCTAACGTTGGATCCACCGCCAGCAAAATATGGTTTGGCCTTGGCTCCTTTGAATGAAGGCGGCTGGTGGCAAATGGCGGGCTTTTTCCTCACAGCATCAGTGTTGATGTGGTGGCTTCGCACCTATCGTCGCGCGCGGGCTTTGGGCATGGGCACGCATGTGTCTTATGCCTTTGCCGCAGCCATTTGGTTGTTCTTGGTCTTGGGCTTCTTGCGCCCACTGTTGATGGGCAATTTCAGTGAAGCTGTGCCGTTTGGCATCTTCTCTCACTTGGAATGGACCAACAACTTCTCGGTTGGCCATGGCAACTTATTCTACAACCCGTTCCATATGATCTCGATTGCCTTCCTTTATGGCTCTGCTCTTCTGTTCGCCATGCATGCGGCAACAATTTTGGCTGTATCGCGTTATGGCGGAGAACGTGAAATCGAACAGATTGTTGATCGCGGTACGGCTTCTGAACGCGCGGCCTTGTTCTGGCGCTGGACCATGGGCTTTAACGCCACAATGGAATCAATCCATCGCTGGGCTTGGTGGTTCGCGGTGCTTTGCCCCATTGCAGGCGGCATCGGCATTCTTCTCACCGGAACAGTTGTGGATGATTGGTATAGCTGGGGCATTAAGCACGGTCTCTCGAACGGCGCGCCTTATGATATGACTGTTCCACTGCCAAAATAAAAAGTTTGCCGCTCATTGCGGCTGATCTGCGGGGTTCATTTACCCTCGTAATGCCCCGCAAAAACTGCCTCTCGGCAACCCAGCAGAATTCATGTCTGCTGGGCTTTCTTTTGGGCCAATACAAAAAACGCCCGACACGAAGGCCGGGCGTTTTGAAATTTTTACAGAATAGAAATTAAGGTTTTGCGGCCAATTCCAAATCAGCAGCAATGCGTTTGCCAGCAGGGCCAGGCACACTGATTGCTTTGACCGCATCGGTTACAGGGGCATTGCCAACCTGCACCAAGGCAACCATGCCCATTGGATAATGCGGCGCGCACTTGAAGCCGTAAAAACCATCTTTATCCAGCTTTACCACCAGTTCTTCGCTCACTTTGCCTTTCACTTCGGGCACGCCTTCTGGCCACATGCCGGGCAGATTTTGCACAAAGTGGCCTTTGTCAACGGGCACAAACTTAATGGTGTCGCCCACGGCAGCGCGCACAAAGCCTGGTTCAAAAACCATCACAGTGCCATCGGCACCCTTGTTCAACAAGTTGATGATGTGTTCGGCAGCAGATGCTGAAAAGCTGGCCGAAGCCAACATGGCTGTTGCCAAAAGCGCTGTGTTAAAAGTTTTGATCATCGTTTTCCTCATGTCAGTGTTGTGGTTAGGGTGATTTAGAATTGTGGAATATTTATGAAATTGTATAGTTCAATACGCGGCACATAATTTATGGATCAAGTGCCGGGCGGTCTATCGGCGCTTGTTTCAAAACATTAATATTTGTTGAGGCCGTGCAAAAACAAGCAACGCGCAATGCCTTTTCCCAAACGGCCACATGGGCAATAACCTGTTCTGTGCCCAAGGTCGCGGCGCGTAACAAAGCGCCGGCTTGGCCCACCACATCAGCGCCCAAACGAATGGCTTTTGCGCCATCCAATCCATCGCGAATGCCGCCTGAAGCAATCAACGGCATTGTGGGCAGGGCTTTGCGCACGGCATTGAGACAATGTGCTGTGGGCAGGCCCCAATTGCGAAAAATTTCACCAAGATTTTGGCCCTGAACATCGGAGCGGCGCAAGCCTTCAACGGCAGCCCAACTTGAGCCGCCTGAACCAGCCACATCGATTGCAGAAATGCCAACTGCGGCTAATCTTTTTGCCACGTCAACGCTGATGCCAGCACCAACTTCCTTGGCGATAACCGGAACGCCAACATGGCGGCAAACAGCTTCGATTGCGGCCAGAACGCCTTTCCAATTGATGTCGCCGCCTTGTTGCAACACTTCTTGCAGGGGATTGAGATGAAGAATCAAAGCATCAGCAGAAATTGCATCAACAGCGCGGCGCGCGTCATCAACACTCATGCCCTGCACAAGTTGAACAGCGCCCAAGTTTGCATAAAGTGCAATGTCTGGCGCAATGCGGCGAATGTCGCGGTTAAGGCCATGGCCACTGCCGCCGCCCAAAGCGATGCGCTGTGAACCAACGCCCATGGCAAAGCCCATGGCTTGTGCTGCTTCGGCAATATTGCGATTGATAATGCCGCCTTGATCTGGCCCGCCCGTCATGGAAGACGCGAGATATGGCAATTTCAATGTTTTGCCCAGAAAAGTTGTGGCAATATCAATGTCGCCAAAATCCATTTCTGGCAGAGCATTGTGAACGAATGTTATGGCCCCAAATCCGCTATCTTGGGCATGACGCGCAGCACCCGACAAAATAATATCGATATGATCTTTTTTGCGTTGTTCAATATCGCCATCCCGCGGGCGCAACAGCTTGGTTACTGTGGCTGGTGTTTTGACATTTTCAACCATGCCCGAACCTCCAAGATGTGAAACACAAAGCCCAAAGCCAAAAATGCTGCAAGCTCTAAGGTTTGGTGGTGCAAAAGTGCTGCGCGCAATGCCAACACAAGGCAAGCACCTGCCGCCAAAGTTGCCAACATGCTGCGCAGGCGCTTCATATAAAAAATATAAAACAGCGCTTCTGCCGCCAAGATCATCAGAATCACCACAGTAATGGTGGCCGATCCGATAAGATCATCAAGCAGCATCATGGGTTCAACCGAACAATGCTGAAATTCAAAACGCCAGCTATCGTCACCCACACAATATAGGGCAGCAACAACAACAACGACGTTTTTGAAACACCGCCCAAAACATAGATCAATCCCACAATACTAAGCCAAAAGAAGATCAATTCATAAAATGCCAACGCGGGCTTGTGGAGTGTAAAAAACAAAGCGCTCCATGAAACATTCAAAATGCCATTCACGCTCAGTGCTATAACAATCATCAGGCGTTGGCTGGAAGTTGCCGCATCCCACGCATAAGCAATGGCAAAGCTGAGGCAGATAAAAATGCTGGTCCA
>JAYUHQ010000224.1:0-11033 GCA_043766895.1 Aestuariivirga sp. | reverse complement strand
GGCTGGGGGACTAGGATTCGAACCTAGACAATCAGAGTCAGAGTCTGAGGGCCTACCGTTAGCCGATCCCCCAACGGGATTTGGTGATGGTTAGTCTTGCTGCCCAAACGTTGCAAGCCGCAATTTTTAGGTGCGGAATTGTTTAATCAGGCTGGCCAAGCTTGGTTGATTGTTTTCGGCGGCAGGGGCCGCTGCCGCTGCCGGGGCTGTTGTTGCTTTTTGGCCGAAGCTTTGCTGCAGGGTGTTCATATAACCCTCCTTGCGCAGCGATGGCCTTGGTACTGGTTCTGCTTGTGCTGCAAATTGTGGGCGCGGCACAAGTTGCGGTGCTGGCTGGGGCGGCACTGGTATTGCAACAACCTCTGGGCTTTCAGCGCCAACTGATCCATCTGGCACTTGGTCAATCGAATAATTGGCGCTATCTGGATTATAGGTTTGGGCGCGCCAGCGGCTTACAACTTCATGCAGGAAGCTATCATCAGGCAAATCCTTTGCCCAATTCTTGGTGAAGGATGCCGTGTTCGAGCGCGGCAATTCATTGGCGGGCAGCAGATCAAACTTAATCCGGGTGGGCAGTGCCACACCTTCACCAAAGGTGATGGCTTCGCCAGCACCCATGGTGGGCATGAACTCGAGCAAGCTTGCGGCGGCATCAGAAATGCCGGCTTTTAAAATGTCTTGGTCGCGCTCATTGGTAAGTCGCATGGAGAAAATGGTGTTGCATTGCGAGAGAATTGTGGGGTCAAGCTCTGCTGGCCGTTGGGTTACGATGCAAAGGGAAACGCCATATTTTCGGCCTTCCTTGGCAATGCGTGAAATGGCGCGTTTGGTGGGTTCAAAGCCTGTGGTTCTGTCATTGGGCACATAGCGATGGGCTTCTTCACACACGAAGGTGATAGGCACTTTGCCCGCACTCCACACACCAAAATCAAAGGCCAAACGCGCCAGAACTGAAACCACAACGTTGATAATTTCAGATGGAAGGCCACCCAATTCTAAAATAGCAATCGGTTTGCCATTCACAGGTATGCGGAACAGCCGCGCCAAAACCTGGGCCATGTTGTCTTGCACAGTAAGAGAGCCAAACATGAAGGCATAACGCGGGTCGCGGCTTACAGCTTCAAGGCGGGCCTTCAAGCGTTTATAGGGGGCAAGTTCGCCGCGCATTTCAAGCTTACCGATATATTCTTCCAACACACCGATAATATCAGATGTGCGATAGGGAATGGGCGTATCAACGCCGATGTTGCTATCCACCAAGCCATCGCGGCCACGCAATGCGCCAGTGGCTTTGTCGCGGCGTTGGTTGCCCATATAGCGGGCTTTGGCGATCGGGATAATTTCACGCAACACTTCAACGTCGGTTTCGCGGTGGGCATGTTGACCCACCAGAATTTCAACGGCTTCATCAAAGTTCAGAAGCCAAAACGGCAGCGCCATATTATCGGGGGTTATCACTTCCGACATGCCCCGGAATGATTGGGCATATTCACGATGCACATCCAACAGCAAAATGTGGGCTTGTGGATTTTTTTCCAAAATGCGGCGCAAAATTAACGCCACGGTGCAGGATTTGCCTGTGCCGGTGGTTCCGAGAATTGCAAAATGCTTGCCCAGCATTTCATCAACTTTGACCATAGCCGGAATTGTGGGGTCTTGCTGAATATAGCCAACGCGCACAGCGCTATCAGCATCACAGGCATAGGCCAATGCCAGTTCGTGGCGGTCGGCGCGAAACACCGTATCGCCTAGGGATGGATAGTTTGAAACACCGCGACGGAACGTGCCCATTGAGCCATCAGCCTTGCGGGGAAGTTCGCCAATGAATTCCACCTCGACAATGCGCAGTTCTTTTTCACTGGCGTTATGGGTGGGCATGGGCGAGCTTAATGCCGAAATTAACGCAAGGGTTACGGTTGTGGTGGTTTCAACTTTCAACAATGTGCCAATTTCAGCGCCACGTTTATTCGGATCAAAGATGTTGTCGTGCGAATCGAGCAGCACCACGGCTTGCCCGCCCGTAACCGCAACAATGCGGCCCATGCGTTCGCTTGTGGCGGCCTGCACTTTGGGCGCGGCCTGTTCGTTTGCAAAAGCGATTTGGTTAGCCAATGACATTGTGGTGTTCCAACTAATCTGTTTTGATGATGGTTTTAAAAATTTGATCTTCTTGGGCGGCAAGAGGAATAAGCACTGTGACGCGGGTTCCGGCACCCTTTGAAGATGTTACTTTAAGATCGCCCCTGTGAAGATTTGCCAGGGCGCTGGCAATTGGCAGGCCAAGGCCAGTTCCTTCGTGACGTTTATTGAAACCAGCTTCAACTTGGCCAAAGGGGCGCAAAGCAATGGCGATTTCCTCAGGTGTCATGCCGGGGCCGGTGTCTGATACACTTATGGTTACAAAGCGCGGGTCTTTCACAATTGCTTCAACCCGAACACGACCCCACTCGGGCGTGAATTTTACAGCGTTGCTGAGCAGGTTGATCATGATTTGTTTCATGCGCAGCGGATCTGCCGCCAAAAGCGGCAAATTAGGATCAATGTTATATTCAATAACAATGTTTTTTTCTTTGGCCTTGGCATCGGTGATCAAAAGGCAAGGCTGTAAAACTGCGGCCAAATCGACGGGTTCGATGTCGACGCCCAATTGCCCAGCCTGAATTTTTGAGACATCGAGAATGCCATTAATCAAGGCCAGCAAATGTTCGGCGGCCTGCTGGATATATTCAGCATACTGAACAACTTTTTCTGGGTTTTTAACAGTTCTGTGCGCCAACATATCCGAGAATCCGATGATGGCATTTAAGGGCGTGCGCAATTCGTGGCTCATATTGGCAATGAATTCTGATTTGGCTTTTGACGCCAGCTCGGCATCAACACGTGCAGCATCCAGCGCCATGGACTGCTTTTGCATGCCCACGCCTTGGCCGAAGTTTTCTCCAAACTCCGAAATCAACGATCCTTCGCGGAACCATGATTTGCCGTATGTGCGCATTTCACCCCGAGCCCTAAAATTAACATTTAGAGAGCAGAACCTCAATTCTGAGTTAACGTAAGAGGTTAAACTGGGCCTGAATGTAAATGTTTACCTGCGCAGTCGATCGCGTTAAGGTGGCATTAACGTGATGTTTTGGGAGTGGGATTGGCGGCATTATTGCCCCACCATTCGGAAAGTTTTGAAGTGAACGGCTCTGCAAAGCGAGGACAACCTCGCAAGCGGCGCACCGAGAGAGGATCGGCAGATCGGCCCCGCGAAAAATCTGGGGCAGGTTTGCCCGGTTCTTATGGTGCGCTGGATTTAGGCACAAATAATTGTCGTTTGTTGATCGCCAGGCCAACGCGCAACGGGCTTGCGGTTGTTGATGCGTTTTCGCGCATTGTGCGCCTTGGCGAGGGCTTGGGGCATTCGGGTGCTTTAATGGAGCAAGCCATGGAACGCACCGTGGAAGCGCTTCGCGTGTGTTCAAACAAATTGAAGTGGCATGCTGTAGGGCCGCGGCGTTTGATTGCGACAGAGGCTTGCCGATTGGCCATCAATGGCCCAGAATTTATTGCCCGCGTTGCTGAAGATGTTGGCCTTGAACTTGAAATTATCGATCGCAAAACCGAAGCAGGTTTGGCTGCTTCAGGGGCATCGCCTTTGATCGAGCGGGATGCCCAATCTGCGGTTATTTTTGATATTGGCGGTGGGTCTACGGAAGTGATGTGGATGCAAGCCTGTTCGACCGGTTATGAAATGAAGGCGTGGGTTTCACTTGCCGTTGGGGTGGTTACGCTGTCTGAACGCTTCAATGGGGGCAAGGATGTTTCGCCCCAAACATTTGCCGCGATGTGTGGGGAAGTGCGCCGATTGTTGATGCCATTTGTGGCCGAGGTTTCAAGTTTTGCCGGCCCAGCGCCACAACCTGATCATTTGCTTGGCACATCTGGCACGGTTACAACAATTGCTGGTGTGCACCTTGGCTTGCGCTATTATGATCGATCTAAGGTTGACGGCAGCTGGCTTACCAATGAGGGCGCTGGTGCTGTGACCCAAAGGTTGCTTCATATGAAATATGATGAGCGCGTGCAAAATGGTTGTATTGGCAAGGAGCGCGCCGATCTGGTGTTGGCTGGTTGTGCAATTTTAGAAGAAATTAGACTGGCATTTCCCAGCCCGCGCATTCGCGTGGCAGACAGGGGATTGCGCGAAGGGATTTTAATTCAAATGATGCAGGCCGACGGCGTTTGGGGCAATCAGTTATGAGCAGGCCGGGGCAAGGTTCAAAGCCTGAAGGTTCGCGCCTTAAAGTTCGGGTGAAAACCGGCAAAGGCCGAACCGTGGCCCAGAAAAACTGGCTTGAGCGGCAGTTGAACGATCCTTATGTTTTTGAAGCTAAGAAACAAGGCTATCGATCGCGCGCGGCTTTCAAATTGATTGAGATTGATGACAAATATAAGTTTTTAAAAGTGGGGGGCCGTGTTGTTGATTTGGGTGCTGCACCGGGCGGTTGGGCGCAGGTTTCGGCCAAGCGCGTAAAGGCCGAAGATGGCAAAGGCGTTGTTGTTGCAATCGACATGCACAGCATGGATCCCATTCCGGCGGTTACCATCTTCAAGAAAGATTTCTATGATGAAGACGCACCACAAGTTTTGATTGATGCTTTGGGGGGCGAAAAAGCCGATGTGGTTTTATCAGACATGGCTGCACATGCCACTGGCCATCGGCAGACCGACCACATCAACATTATTGCTCTTGTTGAAATGGGCTATGAATTTGCCCGCACGATATTAAAACCAGGTGGCACCTATTTAGCCAAGGTTTTGCGCGGCGGCACCGAAGGTCAATTGCTGACAGCAATGAAAAAAGATTTCACCTCGGTTCGCCATGTAAAACCCATGGCCAGCAGAGATGACTCAGCCGAACTTTTTGTTTTGGCAATGGGCTTTAGAGGTTAGCGCCGCACAAGAAAGCGGGCCATTGCCTTCAAGGTTTCGGCGCTGACGTGATGTTCAATACCTTCTGAATCCACTTGTGCGGTTTGTGCTGAGACGCCCAAGGCCAACAAAAAGCTTTCCACAATTTGATGCTTACGCTTGCCATCTTCGGCCATTTTCCAACCTTCACCCGTGAGAAATATCGCGCGGTAAGGCTCTTGTTCCACAAGCCCTTGTTCAGACAAGCGTTTCATCGTTTTCGCCACTGTTGCGTTGGCCACGCCCAGACGCATGGCAATATCTGTGCCGCGGGCCTCACCTTTTTCGTCAATAAGCTCTGCGATCAATTCCACATAGTCGTGGCTTAGCTCTGCCTGATGATCAGCGCGTGTGCGGGTAAATGCGGCTGAGCGCAATTTCGACGATGGTATTTTTCTTTTCACCCACGAAGTTTAGCCTATTGCATAAGGTTTAGACAATGCTAAACTTTTTATATGGAAGAATTGCCCAAAAATTGGAACAAGGTGCGCGGCGACGCATCGTTGATGGATGTGTTTCGCAGTGTTCCGATTTTAAAAAATGGTTCGGTTTTCAAGCGCGCTTTAGCATTTTTGGGGCCGGGCTTTTTGGTCTCGGTTGGCTATATGGACCCCGGCAACTGGGCCACGGCCATCGCCGGCGGCGCGCGCTTTGGCTATGCGCTTTTGTTTGTGGCGCTTTTATCCAATGTTATGGCGATTATTTTGCAATCACTTTGTGCCAGATTGGCCATCGCCTCTGGCCGTGATTTGGCCCAAGCGTGTCGGGATGCCTTTCCAAGGCCGGTTGCGCTTATCCTGTGGTTGTTTGCTGAAATTGCCATTATCGCAACCGATGTGGCCGAAGTTGTGGGCACGGCCATTGGGATTAATTTGCTGTTTGGAATTCCGCTTGAAATTGGCGTGGTGATCACGGCGCTGGATGTGTTTGTTATTTTGCTTTTGCAACGCTTGGGTTTCAGGTGGGTTGAAGCATTTGTAATTTCGCTGTTGGGCGTGATCTTTGCTTGCTTCATGTTTCAGATTGCATTGGCCAGCCCTGATTGGGGCGGCGTGCTGCGCGGCTTTGCGCCCACTGTTGATGTTCTGCACAACCCGCAAATGCTTTATTTGGCGCTGGGCATTATTGGTGCCACCGTAATGCCGCACAATCTTTATCTCCATTCCGGCATTGTGCAGACACGCGCCTATGGTGGTTCGATTGCCGAAAAAAAATCTGCACTGCGATTTGCCACTTTTGATTCCACATTTGCATTGTGTTTTGCATTGATTGTGAATGCTTCAATTCTCATCTTGGCAGCGGCCACGTTTCACAAGGCCGGCAATTTTGATGTTGCTGAAATTGGCGATGCCCATAAAATGTTGGCGCCATTGGTCGGATCACTTTTGGCGCCCAAACTATTTGCAATTGCTTTGTTGTGTTGTGGCTTAAACTCCACCATAACCGCTACCCTTGCCGGGCAAATTGTGATGGAGGGATTTCTCAATTTGCGGCTGCCCTCTTGGGCGCGACGCTTGATTACCCGTGGTGTTGCCATTGTTCCTGCAGCAGCAGTTACAATTTTTTATGGGGCCAGTGGCACGGGATTTTTGCTCATTTTCAGCCAAGTGGTTTTGGCGTTTCAGCTGCCTTTTGCCGTCGTGCCCTTGGTGATGTTTACGGCCAACACTGCCAAAATGGGCGAAATGGTTTCGCCTAAATGGTTGACGGCGTTGAGTTGGGTGATTGCGATTTTGATCATTGCGCTGAATATAAAACTGATCTGGGATTTGTCATTTGGCTAAAAACCCAAGTTCAATCCAGCCGTTCTTGCTGCGTGGGTTCGGCACCCGCGATGTCCTTCTTGCAGATTCCCATTATTTCCCTTAATCGCCCGCCATGCAACATGATCAAGTTCTTATAATCGATTTTGGCTCTCAGGTTACCCAGCTCATCGCGCGGCGTGTGCGCGAAATGGGCGTTTATTCTGAGGTTGTGCCATTTCAAAAGGCGGCCGATGCGTTCACGCGGATGAAGCCCAAAGCGGTGATCCTTTCTGGGGGGCCAGATTCAGTTACGCGTGATGGAAGCCCACGGGCACCGCAAATCATTTTTGATGCGGGCCTTCCCGTTATGGCGATTTGTTATGGGCAGCAAACAACCGCGGTGCAATTGGGTGGCGTGGTTGAAGGCGGCCACGCAGCAGAATTTGGCCGCGCTGAAATAGCGATCAAAGCGCCCAGCCGATTGTTTGATGGCTTGTGGAGTGTGGGCGAGCGACACCCGGTGTGGATGAGCCACGGTGATCGTGTCACCCAATTGCCTGCGGGCTTTACAGTGAAGGCGACATCAGAAAATGCACCCTTTGCCGTTGCTTCTGATGAAGAACGGCGAATCTATACCACGATGTTCCACCCAGAGGTTCATCACACGCCAGATGGGGCGAAGCTTCTGCAGAATTTTGTGGTGAAGATTGCCGGCTGCAAACCAGATTGGACGATGGCGGCATTTCGCGCTGAAGCCGTTGAACGCATTCGCGCGCAAGTTGGCAAGGGCAGGGTGCTTTGTGGCCTTTCAGGCGGGGTTGATTCATCGGTGGCAGCATTGTTGATTCATGAGGCGGTGGGCGACCAACTCACCTGTGTCTTGGTGGATCATGGTTTAATGCGGATGAATGAAGCGGCAGATGTGGTGGCCATGTTCCGCGAGCATTATAATTTGCAATTGGTGCATGTCGATGCATCGGAAGAATTTATCACAGCGCTTGAAGGCGAAGTTGATCCTGAAACAAAACGCAAAGCCATTGGGCGCTTGTTCATTGAAGTGTTTGAATGTGAGGCAGTGAAACTTGGGGGCGCTGATTTTCTGGCACAGGGAACGCTTTATCCCGATGTGATTGAAAGTGTGTCTTTCACCGGTGGGCCATCGGTTACGATCAAAAGCCACCATAACGTGGGCGGGTTGCCTGATCGCATGAAGATGAAGCTGGTTGAGCCGTTGCGCGAACTGTTCAAAGATGAAGTGAGAAAGCTTGGCCAAGAGCTTGGTTTACCTGAAAAATTTGTTGGCCGTCATCCATTCCCCGGGCCTGGCTTGGCCATCCGTTTGCCCGGCGGGGTGACGCGCGAGAAGCTTTTGATATTGCAAAAAGCTGATGCCATTTACATTGATGAAATTCGCAAAGCTGGTCTTTACGATAAGATCTGGCAGGCGTTTTCTGTGTTGCTGCCCGTGCAAACCGTGGGTGTGATGGGCGATGGCCGCACTTATGACCGCGTGCTCGCACTTCGCGCAGTGACAAGTGTCGATGGTATGACGGCAGATTTCTTCCCCTTTGATATGGCGTTCCTTGGCCGTGCGGCCACACGCATTATCAACGAGGTTAAAGGCATCAACCGCGTGGTTTATGACGTAACCTCAAAACCACCGGGCACGATTGAATGGGAATGAGCGGGTGGTAAGTTTCACCGCGATTGGTGACTTGCTGCAATTGAAGCAGGCCTTATTCAGCGGCTTACAGAAGTGCCGCGAGTGGTGTGATAATTAATTCAGCGGAATGTTGATGGTGGCATTGCCTGAGATTGAACTGAAGCCGGATGAGCCTATGCCATCATATGCGCCTGATGCATCAAAGGTAACGCCCGATGCCGTTTTCACTTTGACGCCTGCCTTGACGCGACCGCGTAGGCCCTTGGGGCCTGCTGCTGTGTCATCCAAGGCCCCCAGCCCATCAATGTTGGTGCTGGCGAAATTCCAGATCAGTTCGGTTGCAATGTTAGGTTCCACCCACATTCCAGAATCTGTGGTGAAGGAATAGCTGAGTTCAGGCGACAACTTGAGTTGGCCTAACGTGGTCTTGACACCGGGGATGAGCACAGACGAGCTGTCGACATAACTTTTCGATTGATCTTCAAAATAGGTGAAGCTGAATGTTGGGGAAAATGCGAAGGCATTGTTAAAGTCCCAGCGCCCCGAAAGTGACGACGATATAAGCCAACGCGTGCTGTCGAAATGATCGGTGGCCCCACCACTGGTGATGCTATTGGCCGATGTGCCCCAACTGCCGCGGCCCAGCCAAAATACGTTTTCTGAAAGGCGTGCTGTGGAATAGGGGCCAACCATCCACCCTGCGCCACCAATATCGGCGCCTGAGGTTTATTTCATGCTATCAAACTGACCATAGAAGCCTGCAAGAAAATTTGAATTTACCACATAGTCGGCACCCAAAGTTAACATGCCGAACTTTCCAGAACGCTCGCCGCCATGGGCCGCATAATTTCCTTCAGCCCAAATATCCAACGGCATGAAGGTGGAATTATTTGCGCCATGGCCAAACCCAAGCGATTGCATGTCTGCTTGCTGGTTCTTGTCGTTCCAACTCATCATTTGGCTTAAACTTGTTTTAAAAGATGCAGAGCTTGAACCAGCGCCAAAATTGCCTTGGACATCCATTGCGCCAGAATAATTGAAGGCCAGCGGATTGCCGCTTTGTCCCGCCGCCGAGAGATAGTTGTAAAGGAAAGATTCAAAGCCTGTCGCTTCAGGCTTGTCCGCGCCATTGGCACCTTTGGAAGCAAGCGCCGCAAGGGTCACAGAAGGCGTCGCGCCAAGTCGCGAAGATTTCACTATTGGATTAAAATCGCCCTTGCCGTTTTCAGCAAGATTGGTGCTTCCGCCGTCACTGCCCTCAGACTTTTGGGCATGGTTCAGGCGATCAATCTGGCGGTTCATGTCAAACAGGTTGGAGACGATCAGGTTGGCACAATCAGAAATAAACCCGCCAATCGCCCTAGCCTTTGCCGCAGAGGTGTTTTCGACCACGTTCACGGGTGGCACTTGCTGCGTTGCTCACTTCTCCCTTGTCGTTATTGGCCTGAGCAGTGACTGTTTTCAGCCCGATGGAATCTGCAGTGACGGTCGAAGTAATTACGCAAGTTGCACCACTTGCCACGACAACAAATATTGGGTCCACCTTCGCAAAGGCGCAATTTTGCGCTCCCGTAGGTTGAAAAAACAGACCAGCCGGAATCACAATGTCTAAACTCACATCGGCAGTCATCGCATACGGGTTTGTCACAGTGATTGTGAGAACACTGGGATCCCCGACGAATACAGTCGTCGGACTGAACGCCATCGTAAGCACAGGTGGGGCAATATAGGTGAATTGATCAGCCGCACTGGTGGCGCTTGTGCCGCCCGAAGTTGTGACCGTCACATCGACAGTGCCAGACACACCCGCCGGTGCGGTTGCGGTGTTTGATGTTGCTGAATTGACCGTGAACGCCTTGGTATTTGTCCCGCCGAATTTGACCGCCGTTGCACCCGTGAAACCTGTGCCCGGGATTGTCACGGTGGTGCGGCCAGCCTGCCGGCCTGAGGTTGGTGAAATCAACGTGATGGTTGGTGGCGCAATAGCAATATAAGTGAAATAATCATTCGCACTGATAAAGGTGGTATCATCCGGTTTTGTGACTTGCACGCCCGCAGCGCCTGCAACGCCGGGCGGTGCAACGGCGGATATTTGAAGTGATGATAGCACCGTGAAGCTGGTGGCATTGACCCCGACAAATGTGACGGCCGTTGCGCCGGACAAAAATGCGCCATTGATAATGACAACAGTTCCGCCTGAAACTGGCCCGGTCGATGGTGAAATAGAGTTGACCACCGGATGGGTAGGAAGTGCTGTTGCTGATACCGAAAGGCCCCCCCGATCGCCAGCATCAGCGGGAGATTTTTCAACGAACTTGTGAGGAGATAGACAATGCGCGGAATGAAATCAGCAAGTTTTTTCAACCAATACTTTACAAACGCGCGCATATCGCCGTCTTCCCCACCCTAAAAGCCCCCCGGCTTATTGCGACAGCGAGGCTGCCACAATTTGGCCGCCTTCGTTAACAAAAGTTTAAAAGTCAATAGTTTACGAGTTAAATGGTTCTGCCGCCCGATTCTAGGGTTAGGTTGAGCGATTTGAATTGGTCGACCTGCTGCGCAAACGAAGAACTTGGCGGAGTGCTTCGATTTTAGCGCGATCAGTTGATTTGGTTTCAGCGGCGGAAAAGCCGAGTTCCACCAATTTTGGATCGCCCGCAGTCACTTCG
>JAYUHQ010000223.1:0-58547 GCA_043766895.1 Aestuariivirga sp. | reverse complement strand
ATTATTCACTTGCAGAGACGCTTGAAGTTATCGCTGAGGTTAAACCCAAACGCGCCATTATCACCAACATGCACATTGATCTCGACTATGACACTTTGCGGCGCGAGCTGCCTGATGGTGTGGAACCAGCCTTCGACGGGATGACAATTGAATTGAAGACTGATGCCTAAGATGTTGATGGGGGCAAACAATTGCCAAGCAATCGCAAATTTGATGTTGATATAAATATTCCATAATATATATTATGCGAACGAGAGATATAGGTATGGATGCTTCTGACCCTGCTGCTATGAACCTGTAGCGCGACTTTCTCGTGGCACCCGACTGACACGCTCGTGGCACCAGATATTTGAGATTTGAACCGCAGCCCACTTCACTTACGGTGTTCCTTGCGCCAATCCCATGGTGCCTCCCACTGCCCCCGCCATAGCCCCTTGTGATCTCTGATTGCCTCGCTTTGGCTCCATAGATACTCTTCTGAATACTTCGTGAAGGCTCTGGCAAAGCCACGAGAGACCATTTCATCATTGATCTCGATTCCGCCCACTTTGCAGTGGGCCAGGGTGCGCCCATACAGATCAAGGCCCGATGGCTCACAATTCACCACGCCACCACCAATGATCCGAATGAGTTCAATCCTTGCCACATATCCACACCGAAACGTTTGACCAATGGGGTTCAAACACCGCTGGGAAAGCTCTGGGGCATCAATGCCTTCAAGACGGATCGCCTTGCCGTTCAAATCAATTGTGTCGCCATCTTGAACATAGATGGACTGAGGTTCCGTGCCAAATCCGGCTGGTGAGTTTACCAGCAATCCTAAAATCAGAACACTTGTCTTGGCCCTGCCCATCATGCCTGTTTGACGCACATCAGGCGTTGTGACAAGCTCTGCCAAGACATGGGGGAAGTTCATGAAGGCTTTAATCTCGTTTATGGTTGCCGTTTTGATCGGCATTTCTGGCCTTCTTTGGGCAGACTATGTGGGCTATTTGGCTCTGGGGATCATGCCATCACCATTTTATAGGCTTTGTCAGGCCGAAATTTTGACCAGGCTTTCTGCCCCTTCAACATTCAAGGCCATTGAGGTGGCTGAAAGCACCACTCAATTGCCGTATGATACCTATCGCGCCGAACTCGAAGGCCAAAGCATTGGCCCTCATTTTGATTGGGCCGCAGCCCAAATTCGAGACATTGAGCAGCTAAAGAAATGGGCCGTGCGTGAGGGTAGCCCTGCTCCAACATTCAAAAAGCATGTGCTTAGTCTCACCTATGATGCCCAAAATGCCTTTGGAGCACCCGTTCGAAATGCTGGTGAATGTGAGTTTGTTCAAACCACTTCGGCACTGCCCGAAGGTTTGATCGGGCAATATCTCGTCAAACTTGATGGATTCACCCACTTTGAATTTATGGCGGCCAAGCTTAAACAGGCTCAACAGAATTAGAGAGGGTTTTCACCCTCTCTATTCTTGCCCGTTTCAGCTGCCGGTGATGATCAACTCACTCACTTTTTTCGATTTGCCATTGCCAGCCAAGCTATAGGTTGTGCTGACTTGTTGGATGGAGAAGTCTTTAAAACACGCCCTCACCTCTGGTTTATCATTGAGAGAGAGGATGAATTTGCCTTGGATTTTGGCCAGAATTTCAGCCAGTTTTTGGAAATCTGCGCGGGCAAACATGCCAAGGCCATAGTCGTTTTCATTGCCCCAATAGGGTGGATCAAGGTAAAACAACGTGCTCGGCCGATCATAGCGTTTGATGAATTCCAGATAGTCCAGATGCTCAATAATCACGCGCGAAAGCCGGTCGTGAACATCGGCCAAAAGCTGTTCAACTTTATGAAAATCGAACCGTGCTGGCCTATCATAACTGATGCCGAAACTGCGCCCTTCAATTTTGCCGCCAAAGGTGGTTTTTTGCAAAAAGAGGAACCTCGCGGCCCTTTCCAAATCCGTCAATAAATCAGGATTGGCAGCGCTTAACCGTTCAAATTCAGCCCGTGAAGCAAGCTGCCAGCGCAGCATATCCACAAAGGCATGATAGTGGCGCTGCAACACCCGAAACAGCGTGATGATGTCCTTGCTGGCATCATTGATCACCTCGCATACAGGCTGCTTTTCGCGGCGAAAAAACACCCCGCCCATGCCAATAAAAGGCTCGGCATAAAGTGCATGGGGAGTAGCGTCGATCAGGCTGATCAGCCGTTTGGCCAAAAGCCGTTTTCCGCCAAGCCATGGGGCCACAGAGGCCACAGCTTGCACAGGTGTAAGCGTGGTGTTTTTAAGGTTGGAAATTGCCATAAGAACCATCTTTCAGATGACGCTCAGGGCGCTCGTGTTGGGGCTCAGTTGGCCTCAAAATTGAGAATGCGCCACAGCGGCGACACTTAATCTCAATGGTGGTTGCCATAGCTCCGCTTGATGTTCGGAACAAGAGGGCTTGGCATTTGGTGCATCGAATAGATTTCACGACTCGTTTTAATCCTGCTCATAATCCTGCCGCCGTGGTCACGGTGGCGGGATGGCCTTTGTCGGCCGACTGATGTCATGAGCAGGTTTCTGTGCTCGGTTCGGGCTGTTGACGCAGCCCTGCCCCCGCCCTTTTCAGGGCTTTGGAAGGGGGATTTGAATGGTCTTTAATTGGCCCTTTGATGGGCCTTTCAGCTTCACAGATTTGGCCACGTGTGTGGCCTTGGTGGCTTTGCGTTTGGGCTTCATGGTCTTTACCAACATGAGATGATCACCAAGCCATTGCCACCTCGGCCGCCAGAGCCACCGGTGGTTCCAGCACCCCCGCCACCGCCGCCACAGCCAATGGCACCATTGCCGCCATCGCCCGCTGTGCCTGCGTTGTTAGAGCCGCCACCCGTGCCACCAAAGCTGCCAAAAGGCCAACGGCTAAACCAGCCATCATTGCCGCGCCCACCTGCGGCCAAGCCACCGCCGAGAGAAGGTGCCCAGCCAGCGCCGATGATGCCGCCGCCTGCAAAATCGGTTGTGGTTGAACCAGCCCCGCCCATGCCGCCTGTTAAAGGCAAGCCAGCCCAAGTGAAGCTTGCGCCCACAGCACCTGTTTGTGCGCCACCAATCAAACCCGCATTGCCAGCCGTTGACGTGAAGGTTCCAAGAAATGCCTGACTGAAAGGAGCTGATAGCGTTCCGGCAGCACCGGCAGCACCCGCCGCCGCTGCACTTCCCGCACCTCCGGCTGTAGCGACCGAACCTTGACCAACAAGTGCATTCACCGCCGCCAAATTTTGCGCCAATGAAACCACCCCTGTAACAGCCGGTGATCCTGCCACACCAGGTGCGCCGCCAAGGCCTCCTACGGGCACATTGAGATAAAGTTTATCAATATCAAGCAACGGGGCCATATAGCGCGTGATTGCACCAGAGCCACCCCCACCACCGCCCCCGCCTGCTGTGCCAGCTGTGCGACTAAAGCCACCGCCGCCCCCTGCCCCTGAACCGATCATCAGAATCGAGAACATGGATTTGCCGCGCGGCCTTAGCCATGTTTGAAAATCAACTGATGAAAGCGCGTTGAACACCTGCACATCAGCGCCATTAAACGTGTTGGCAAAGTGAGACATATCAGACATGGGTTTGGGCCTCATCCACCAGCTTGGTGATCTGTTCAATCAGCGTTGCCGTTTTATCATCGGGCAAAGCATCAATGCGCGCCATCACCTCATCAGGGATGGTGGGTGATGGTTGAATGAGATCAGGGGCCCAATCCGGGGCCTTGGTTTCATCACTCACCACACAAGATAAAAAGCCATCAGCAATGGGTTTGCCGTTCACGTCATAATAGCCCGTCACTTGGCCATTCACCACCTGTTGAAACCCCTCAATCAACGGCGCTGCAAACGTGAATTGCGCTTTAAAATATTGTGCCTTTGCCATTAGAATTTACCTCCAAATGCCGTCACCTGTAAGCCCGCCGCCACGGCCGTGCCGATCACACAATTGATCTTGTGGCCAATGGGCAATGCTTGGCCGATATAAGACCAGAAGAAATCGGGCTGGGCCGCCACTTCTGAAAGCGTGGTTGCCGGAATGGTCATTTCACCAATCAAGCTGTTGTTGGAAGCGGTGGTGTTAACCCCGCCATTGTTTTGGAAAAACCGAATAACCGTGGCCACGTTGGTGCCCAAGGGCCGCACCATACAGCCTTTCAACACGCCGCCATTGGTGGCATCGGCCGAAAACACAGTGCTCACTGTGCCGGTGCCATCCTTGGCGGTGTTGGCCGCAGTGATTGGGGCTTGGCTCCACTGCGTATCAGCGGTTTTTGAAAAGATGGGTTGGGTGTTTGCGGGCATTGAAATCTCCTATGCCATGATCAGATTTCGAGCGGCGATAAGACCGCTCATATTGAGTGCAACTTGCATTTGATCTTGCGTTGCATCCGTGGGGTTGTCGGTGATTGCCGAGACGTTGGCCTTGAACGTCACGGCCGTCATTTGTGCAGCCTTGGCATTTGTCACGGCATTGGGTGCTATTGTTGCAACAATATTTCCGCTGCCCGAACCCGTCACATCACTGGTGAGTGTGATCGTCTGATCGCCGGTATTGGTTCCAGAAGAGGTGCCCGAGAATGTGCCCGTTTGTGTGGATAGGGTTCCAAGACCAAGATTGGCTCTGGCAGTTGAAGCATTTGTCAGGTCGGCAAGATTTTGTGATGCGATCAAACGAAGGCTGACTTGCGCCTGCAATTTTCCCAAGGCCACAAGTATGGAGTCTGCGGCACTGACAACTGTTGATGTTGCCAGACTTAAGCCCGTGGCAACCGAGGCCAATGTTGCCGCCACAAAATCTGAAATAGTGGCCGCCACCTGTGTGCCTGTATGATTGGCGCGGTTGATCAAAAAAGCATCAGAACTGTTCGCTGTGGCAAGGGGTGCTATGCCCGCAAGTTTGCTGAAGTCAGATGAAGCCATCAGCCCTTTCAATAGGCCCGTTGCCGGATTGAGCAGCGACGTGGCTTGTGTTGCCGTCAAGTCTTCCGGCGATCCTGAACCAGCAGTCACGCGGCCCTTGAACGTGGCTGTTGTCACATCGACAAGCTTGGCGTTGGTAACAACATTCGGATTGATTATGAGCGACGCCCCGCCCCCTGAAGTGGTAATATCGCCCTTGTTGCCGTCAGGCGGGGTCAAATTGACGCCGAAGTTTTGAATTTCAACCACATTGCGCTGGGCTGTGGGCTGAACCGTGCGCGCCGCACTGATGACGTTGACACTGCCTGCCATTATGCCCCCTCTCCCACCAACATGCCGGTCATATAAATCGAAGGGGCCACGGCATCATTGATGATGATCTTGTAAGGCGTGAATTTGCCCTTGGGGATCGTCAAGCTTTGTGCGGGCGTTAGAAGGGCCGTGAACAAGGCATTTGAAGTGCTGTTGAAGGTTGAAAGCGTAATGCCGTTGCCCACGGTTAAGGTGAAGGGTGCCACACCCGGTGGAGACACCACCATCTGCATGGTGGCAGGGTATTGAAAATAACTGCCATTGGCCAAGACCTCATCAAACACGATGGGCAAGGGTGCGCCCTGCCAAATATAAAAGTCGCACACCAAGGCTTTGTTCACAGCGCTCATCTCATCACCCCACCCAACTTGCAATTTCAGCGGGGCTTAAAGCCCTGTCGATTAATCCAACATTGGCAATTGCTCCGCTCAGTTGATTGGTGCCTTCCACATTGCCAATCTGCACGGCAATCGGTGCGGGCATCAGTGCCGTGATGGCCGCTTCTGCTGGTGCTGCAATGCCTGTTACCTTGCCTCGAATGGTTTTAACCGCCTGATCAATGGCTGCGGCCAACCGATATTTGGTTCCAGCCACAAGGCCCGACGCAAGCAGAAGTGTTGCAACGCCAGCACCCGCCACTCTGACCAAGGCCGAAACACTGCCTTGGGCGCTCACATAAATCGTCAATCGGTCATTCAATGCTGTGGCACTCAAATTCACAATGGCATTGGTGGCCGCATTGAAATTCGGCATCACAAATTCAGCCAGCAAAGTGATTTCACTGGAATCGAAATTGGCCAAGGGAATGCTGCGCACATCAGCTGCCCGCGTGATGGGTGTTGCCGTGGTGTTTTCAACCAAGGGTGAAGGGTAACGCCCCGGGGCCACTTGCATCCACAACACATCGAACTGTTTATTCGTGCTGGTGGTGCGCTTATCAATGCCCACGGGATAAGTGCCAGCAGAACCCACCGTCCAATAGGCTTCACACAAATAAACATTGCCAGCAAAGGGGCCGGTGATTTTGGCTGTGTTGACAGTGCCAGTATCAGGGTTGCTGGGGTTTATGGCTGATGGGCCATAGATCGAAAAATCTGTGGCTGAACCAATGGCCCCAATGGCGGGTTGAGAACCATCGGCCATCACAATCAAATAAGAACCACAGATCAATTGGCCTGCTGTTACCGCAATGGCTTGGCCACAAAAACGGTTGGTGGAATTATCGCCAAAATGGGCGGCGTTTAAAGCATAGCCAGAAGGGGCAGCGCCTGCTGTTAATGCCGTGGCATATTCAATGGCCGCAAAGGCGGGGCTGGTTCTGGTGTTCAAATATGTGATGGCTGGCCAGATTTGATCGCCGATCGGAGATCCATTCACATCGTGGTTTTTTTGTAAGGCATTGACAGTGCCTGCCAGCAACTTCTTTTTGCGGGTAAAGCCATAAAGCCCCGCTGGGCTGGTGATCACCACCCCAGCCACAGTTTCAATGGAGGCGCGAATGGGCAAGTTTTGATCATCAAGTGCGTAATAGCCACCAACGCCCAAATTGATCAGCGTGGCTTTGTTGCCAAGCACCACGCCAGAAAAGGCGTTCAACGCGGCTTGCGCTTTTTCATTGGCCAAGCTGTTGGTTGAAATGAGCGCGGCCTGCATTTGCGCCACGGTCAAATCTTCAGGGTCGCCCACACCAGCGCTCAAGCGGCCTTTAAACGTCTGGCTGGCCATATCGGCCAATCGCGGGTTATCTATGGCATTGGCAGGCGTGTCTGTGCCCGTGTAATAGGCATTAACCACGCACACCACGGTTTCAGCCCACACCACAAGCTCGGCCCCAAATTCAGGGATGTAAGCCGTGCCCTCTTTCACAAAGCGACAGGGTAAAACCGTCACAGGCAAAGATGTGGCGGTGTCGAGAAGTTCGATTGAACCATAACCTTCCAAGCCTGTCATCAAACTGGCCGCAAGCGTCCATTCAACACGCGATAGAACACCCGTTTGGGTGATGATCATGGCGGCCGTTGTGCCGCCCACCGTGGCCACAGCAAAGGGCGTGGTGTTATTTTGCACATAGAAGTTGAGCACATAGGTTGAAGCCAGCGCAAAGGGCAAACCTCCATTGGGCAACAGAAGTTTCAAGGCCCCTTTGAAGGTTCGGTTTTGATAGGCTGAAAGTTCCGTGATCATCATCAGCCAAAACTCCGAATATCAATAAAGCCATATTGCTCAGCAATGGTCACAGGTGAAGTGATGTTGAGAGCATTGCCAAGAGCTGTCACCCCTGTCGCGCGATCCGTATAAATTCTCAGTTCAAACACTTTGGCCGAGGTTAAAATGAATTTCCCCGAGGTGCGGATAGAACCATAAGAATAGTTCGGTTGGCGCGCCATGCCGGCTTGAAGCACATTATCCGTCACATTCCATAACACCGGAACGATACGGCCTTGTGCCACAGCACTTACAAAATCAACAATCTCAAATGTGCGCGCGGGCAGTGTGAACTGATTGTTTGCAGCGTCGAATGTTACCCCCGGAATATTATTATCAATGAGCGTGTTCAGTGGATATTTTGACCAGCCCGCAGGCGTTGCTTGGCTATCCACACCCGCGGCCGTCTGATAGGCAAAGCACGAACGCAGTAACCCTGTTGACGTGGGGGCATCCAGCATCAGCCGGTAGGATGTGCCATCATTTTCCACAATCTCGGTGCGGGTGCTCGATAAACGGCCCGCCACCAACACACTGCCATCGCGGTTGACTACAGCAACATTGCCTTTGCCATTGATGTTCAAAACCGATGGGCCGGTGTTGGGGGCATAAGGCGTCCATGTATATTTCTGGCCTTTTTTATTGGTGTCCAGCGTCACATCACAATCAGCCGTATAGGCATTGGCCGCCCCAGCCGAATTGGAAAGCGGCAGTTGGGTATATTGCCACAGCGCCGAAATTTCAGCATTCACGTCTTCGGCAAAAGCCGTTCCCGAAATTGTGCCGGCCGTGTTCGAAGGGGCAGGAACCACGCGGTTTGGGGTAATGGCCATCAGGTAATTCCAATCCACATTTCAGGAGTTTCAGGAACGCAAGACACGGTAAAATGCATTTCGGGCGCTGGGCTAATGTCGGTAATTTCACAGCGCAGCGTTTCTTCACCCGCCTTGCCCATCAACACCAAGTTTTCTGGTTTTACATTGTCGTTGATAAACGGAAGGGTAAACACAACGCGCTTTGTGGCATTTGAAATCACATTCAAAGGGTGTGAGATCACGCCATCGGCCGTCATGATAGATGCAGCAACAGCAATGCCCTTGGTGCTTAAATCCACCAAGCTGTTCAAATCCAAAACCGTTTCAAAGCCGCTGGTGTCGTTGATGGATTGCACCGCATCCAAAGTGATGGCTGTGACATAGTTTGAACCATCACGCTCCACACTGACAATGCGGGCCGATTGGTGAAGCTCTGAAATGTTCAAATGATTAAGGCTGATGATGTCGCCTTTTTTAGAGGCTATGCCATCAAACCACGTCTCGAACTGAAATACATGATCGCGCGCAAAGGCGGCGGCTTGGTAGAGCTTGAACTGGTTATCAATCTGGGCGGTTTTATCCACCGCCACAGCATCCATCACAATGATGTTGGTTGCGGCATTTTCAGCAACACCTGGTCTTAACACCAAGCGCTGGTCTTGATCCCAGTTCAAATCGCGGTTGGAATAAGAAACCCGAATGGCATCTGGCACAGGGGCAAAGGTTTTAGTGAATCTAAAGCCAATCATATTGGCGTTGGAAAAGCCCTGTTGGGCCGGAACCCCCAAAGCTTGGGTGTTGCGTTGGCGCACCACGCCAAACAACCTACCCTCGACATAACTGGCAAGCCCTGCTGAAGCAATGGCATTGAGAACATCGCGGTGTTCGCGGCCATCAAACACCCCTGCCACCTCACAGCCGCGGGCCACATTATCGGCCCACCACGCGCCCAAGGCTGGCACATCAATATACTTTAGTGGCTTTGGGGTGGACGTTTGCTTGCCCGCCAGCACATTGTAAAAATGATCAGCGGGGTTTGATGAAACATTCTCGCCTGAAAAGCCGGTGCCATCCCATGTTGGGGTTAAGGCCGCGGCCTCGCAAGCCAATTGAGTGAGGTTCACATTAATGCCGCGCACTTCAATGGAAGCATTGCCGCGAACGGGCAAGGGCGAGCCTTTCCAAATTGACGCAAAGCGCATCACCAAACAGGTGTCAACCATTGAGTTTGTCCAGAAGCCATTGCCCATGGACGTGTAGCTGATGCCGGATGTGGTTCGATAATCATAAAGCGTTGTGGGGATAACGGTGGGCCCGCCACCGCCTGTCCATTGCAGTTTGCGCTCTGCGGCAACCCAATAATACCAATTGCTGCCATTGTTGAAATCAGTGCTGAACGGCCCGTTCAGATTAAAAATGCAACCGCGTGTGATGGATACCTGCCAACGCTTGCCGCGCGGGAAAACAGCAGGATCAAGATAGATCACAAAGCGGTCATAGCTGCGTTTAACCCGTGCCACGTTAGAATATTGGGTGCCGCCCACAAAGCTTGAATGGGCCGACCAGGTTACAACCCCATCGGTGGCCAGGCCCTGAAACCGTTGTTCCTGTGCCGTGTGATAGGCATAATAAGCCCCGTTCACTTGGGCCGAGTCAACGATCGGGCTTGGTGGTGTGTCCCAGGTGATTTCAATCGACTTTGCAATGCGTCCATTGATTTTGTTGCGGAACATCACTTCGGGCAGGTTGAGCCACGCCGTGCTGCCATCCAAAGCCTTCATGGCCAACCGAAATGGCATCAAGCAATCAAACAGCCCATTGGGATCATTAAAGCCCGCGGGCCACAGCAGTTGGATCAACATGCTGTCGGGGTTGTTCTTTGAGGTTAAAATATAAGGTTTCGGAATATCGCTGTTGGGCGAAATCTGGTGGGCCAGCTGCGTGATGGTGGTTTTATCCCGCTTGAAATTGCCCAACTCAAATTGCGGTTGAATCTGATAGCCATAGCGGCCCAGCAAACTTGCGGGGTTAAATTCATTGCCTTGGTTCACCACAATGTTCAGCCCGTCAATCAGTTCAACGGGGGTGTTTTCAGCGGTAATGTTGCGAAGCCTGTGTGGCCCTGCCATCACATAGGCGGCCTCAACAATCTCAGTGTCATCCACCTGCTCAATCAACGGAATGCAGACCAGCTGGGGGTAAACCTTCTTGTTGCCCGCCACATAATAAAAACTGCCCCCTGGCGAGACCGTATTGCCCGAAGCCCCAGCCGATCCCAAAACCGGTGCTTGGTTCTGGTTGGTGTTTTGGGCTGAAGGTGAAAGCACCATTGAAATGGCAAGCCTGCCCACAAAGGTCACAGCCAAGGCCGCGGCTTGGGCACCAAAGGTTCCCAAGGCAAAGCCTGATCCTAACAAGGGTGTCAACGCCCCGCCCGTAATGGCTGTGCCCACGGCCAGCAAGGCCAGCGTGGCCACAATGGCCAAAACCGATTTTGTGCCATTGCCACCACCACCTGATGGGGCCAAGTACAGCCTGATCACCACAGGGTTTTCAGCATCCACGCGCACGCGCAAGGCTTGGCTTTTGTCTTTCAACGCCCAAAAGTTCTTGGGCACAACCGAGGTTTTGCCGCCCCGTTCCAAATGCACCACACCAAAGCGCCAGAACCTGTCTGGCAAGTTTGGCACTGCGGCCAAAATCTCGGCCAAGGGTGCATCTGCTGGCATGTTGTGATAATCAAATTCATGAGCAAAAGGATTGGTTTTGAGGCTCAACGCCACAAAGCTCTTTTGAGGATTTGAAGGGCCTAAGGCCATGTTCATGCCGCCACCTCATCCAGTTTGATGTGGCGATAAAGCTTCACATGGCGGGCGCGCAGCGTGGGGCTTTCACGCGAAAGTGCGCTGTCGCGAAAGGCCTCTTCCACACAGCCACAATGTTCTTGGTTGTGCAAAATAAAGCCAGGGCGTGTTACCACCCCAATATGCCACCAACCGGCTTTCAAGCGGCCCTGAACCGGAATGGGCCTGCGGATCACAGCCACATCAAAGGGCTGTTCTAAGCCCGTTTCAACAGGCCTAAAATCATGGGTAAAGTGATCTTCTAAAAAGCTTGAACCCTTGGCCAGAACGGTTTTTAAATTCAGCTCAGGCCATTCCTGCAAGATGATGTTGGCTTCGCGTTTGAACACCTGCAAGGCCAAGCCCCAGCAATCCACCACGGGCCATGTTCGGCCGCCATCGCAAAAGCGCACGCGCTCAACATATGTGTCCCACCACGGCCTCATTTATAAAGCCCCGGTGTGGTTAAAGGGGTGGCCCCAGCGCGGGGCCAGTTTTGCGGGTCAACGCCATAGCCCACCACATCGCCTTGAATGGTAAAATCGTTCACTTCCACATTGCGCAAAAACAAACCGCCAAAATCAGTTTCCACTTCGTCTGGCACATCGCGTGAGACATATTCAAACAACACCGAAATATCACCCTTAAGCCCGCGCACAAGCCGCCCGATGCGGGGATCAACATTTTGAATAATAATGCCGCCGCGTTTGGCGTTGCTGCCTTGGGTGGGCAAGCGGGGCTGCATGGGCCAACCAAAGAATGTAAGCCCGCGTGAGACAACATCACTATCAGAGGCCGCCACACGAATGGGGTCGCTCAATTGAATGTGATTGAGGGTTAAAAGCAAAAGCCCCATATCATCGGCAATCATCAGGCTGGCATTGGCCCAAAAGCGCGCTGTCATCACCTCGCTCATGTGGGAAGCCTCATGAGGGGCAAGGTGATGATCCATGATCGCCCATCACGGCGCGGCTTCATGTTCTGGCCTTGTTGCCTGATCCAGCGAAACGGCTTTCTGAAATAGGGGGTGCGTTGAATAGGATCACGCATCCAAAAGGCGGCCGTGCCTTGTGAACAGCCACCGTTCACCTTGCGGGCAAACCACCAGGGCAACCACACGCCGTTGAATTGATAATCGGTCATCGGATAATCGGCCGTCATGTTGATGGCCACGCCAAAGTTGGCCTCAGACACGCGCACATTGCCCGAACCCGTATTGAAATAAGCGCCATTGTCGACAGGTTCCCATGCCGGATATTGCAACGGATCATCGGGAATGCCTGCTGGCCAATAAACCTCAGCCACGGCGGTCTATCCTTTGGGAAAGGCCACTGAAGCGGCCGGTCAAAGCGCTATCAGCGCCGCCTGTGCCAATGTGCTTGTTCACGGCCGCACCAATCATGGTTTGCAAATCAACGCCGCCAGATGAATTGCGTGTTGCCGTTTGGGTTACTTTTTCGCCGCCATAATTATGCACGGTGCTGTTGATCTTCACATCGCCGCCAGATCCAAAATCACCGCTTGGTACTGTGCTGCCAAAGGCATCACCCTTGGCAAAGGCATGGGGCATGGCCACACCCAGCGAGCCATCAGCCATGCGGGTTAAAGGCAGGCTGGTTTCACCCTTGGGCGTTAATGCCGCCACACGTGAACCTGCCTTCAAAGGTATGATGGCTTCAGGGCCAGCCTCGCCCATCAGACCAGGCTTGCCACCAAACTTAAAATAGGTGGGCTGTGAAACGATGGAATTGGTGAAGTGGCCGCCCGATGCAAAGGCCTGTGCGCCGCCTGCAAAAGCCGCCCCTTGGCCATAGATTGAAGGGTTGAACAGGTTTGTCATAAAATCGCCGATGCCTTTGCCTAGGCCACCCAGCAGGCCACCATCAGCGGTGCCCTTTTCGCCAAAAGCAATTTTATTGATCAGGCCATCGAGCATGTCGAGAAGCTTATTTTTAACAACCCCCGCAGTTGAACTTAAAGCCTCGCCCCAGCTATGCGTGGTATCAATCGACTGCAAAAATGTTCTGGTTATTTCAGAACCGACCGTGCGCACTTCATCCATCTGGGCAATGTTTTGCGCTTCAATTTTGGCCAAAGCCTCTTTCTTCTTTTTTGCATATTCGGTTTGCTCGGCCAAAAGGCCGTAGGCGGCCGCCTGTTTTTCAATCTCCTTAGAAACTTCGGCATGGAGTTTCTTGTCTTTTTCCAACCTGTCACCAAAGGTTGAACGGGCTTGCGCCCACAGCTGCTCGGCCTTCGTCAATTGAGCCTGTTCACCGACCGATTTTCCAATGGCTTGGGCACGCGCCACTTCAGCATCAGCACTGTCTTTGATGGTGCGGGCCCAACGCTGTTCTTGCTCGATGGCTTTTTTCTTTTCGGCATCACCCGATTTGTCAGTGGCCTTGTTTCCTGACACAATGCTTTCAGGGGTTAGAATGTTGGAAATATAGTCGCGGGTTTCCTTTGGCATGGCATCGGTGTCGCCACCTTTTTTAAGCCACTTTTGAACATTGCCCTCGCCCCAGTTATAGCCAGCCAAGGCCAGTTCCTGGTTGCCCCCAAACATGCGCATCATTTTTGAGAGTTGTGACGCTGATCCCATGATGTTTTGTTTGGGGTCAAACACATCTTCAACGCCCAAGCTGCGGGCTGTATCAGGCATCAATTGGCCAAGGCCACCTGCACCTTTTTTAGACCTTGCGTTGGGGTTAAAGCCACTCTCTTGGTTCAACAGCCGTGCCAACAAATCCGCATCAAGGCCAAAGGTATTGGCGGCTTGTGCAATCGTCACCCGATATTCAACCGGCGCTGAAGCAAAGCCTTTGATGGATCCCCGATCGGGATATTTAATATCATCGAGCGGCTTTAACATTCCGCCCGCCCAAAGCCCGTTCAGGCCTGAAGCCCCCAAACCAAATTTGCCGAAATCTTTGGATGCCGCACTCAGTTGATCGCTGGTTTGGCTTAAGGTTTTGTTGAAGGTCGTGCCAGCATTGTTGACATCCAAAAACTTATCTTGGTTTTCTTTCAGGGCCTGTTGCAATGTGGCAGCACCCGTTGATGCTTCAAAAAGCTTCTTGGCCATTTGCTCAACGTTGGGATCAACCGCGGCATCACCAATGCGGATCAGCTCATTGCGAAACTTCATCACGTCTGGCGTTCCGGCCTTGATCTGATCAATAAAGCCAGAAACCAAATCTGCGATCTGTTTGCCGCCTGCAGTTTTGATCTGTTCTAAACTCATGCCATCAAAGCCGGTCACGGCTTTTGGCAAAACCGTGTTGCCTTGCGCTTCCATAAATGGGCTCGAAAGCGTGGTGAGGGTATTTTGGTATTCTTTTTTGATGCCAAATCTTTGTGTGCGCAGCTCATTGCCAAGCGACAATGCACTTTCAACGCTATAGGCTTTGGCCTTGCCAGTGGCACTGTCCCACTCTTCGCCAATTTTCTTGATTAGGTCGGCGTGAGATTGCAAAACTCTGCTGGTGGGGTTGAGTTGATCATAGATGGCCTCGCCAATTTTGACGATGCCCATCAAGGCCAAGCCAGCGGCCGGAGCAATCAAACCAACCCACCCACTCAATGCGCCAGCACCAGAGGTAAAGACCGCCGACATTTTGCTGGCTTCGATCGACAGCGCTTGAATGGGGTTTTGGCCGGCCAAAATACTATCCATCGAATGGCGAATGGCCGCGTCAATCTCTTGCCATTGCATGCGATTAAGCGTGAGGCCAGGTGTAGCCTCAGACAAACTGTTTTTAGTAACCTCACCCACTTTCTTGGTTTGGGTTTCCAGCTTTTGTAAATCAGTGACTGTTTCGGCAATGGCCTTCTTGGCCCCTTGCTGTTCGCCCGAAATGCGCAGCAACAAATCCATGTTCATGCTCATGCTGCAACCTCGCCGGCTGCATCATATTTGCCACCGTTGAGCAGATGCGTGGCCGCTGCTTCCAACACGCGAAAATCTTTCCACTGTTGGGGCTGAAGCTTCAAGTCAAAGCCTTCAAGGGCCACGGCAACGCCGGCATAATCAAGCCCCATTACAAGGGCCGGTGCCATGCCGTTTGAGCGCATGCGCCATTGCGTGTCGCAAGCCACAAAGGCATCAAGGGCCGCAACATGGCAGGGCCATAGTCCTTGATCATCAGTGCTGATGGTATTGGCATTGATCACAGCTTTGGCCCTTGCCACTTGTTCATCACTCACGCCGAGCTTGGATAAATCCTCGGCCCATGTTTGGGTTTTGGGCGATGCTCGTTCTGGTTTGAACCAAACCTGCGCCGCCCAAATCAGTTTTTTCGAGCAGCACCCTGCAAGGCCAATGTGTACGTGGCCATCAAAGCAATGCGCACATTGGTCATGCGAAGAATTTGCGCGCGCATGTCTGCATCACAGGCCACGGGCTTTCCGTCATCATCCACCAGATCATTGAAGGTGACGATGGCGCGGGCGAAAAATGCGTCTTGGCCTGCCTTGCTTTGCAGATCGAACTTTTCCAGTTCGTCAATGGCCAGATAATTAAAGCGCGTTGACAACATTCCGGTTTCAAAGCCGCCATCAACAGGCATGCTCACGTCCACATCATGGGTGAAGCTGGGGTTTTTTTGTACTTTAAAGGCCATTCGAATATGCTTTCAAATTAGGTGAGGGTTAAGGTGAATTCGTCGCTGCCCGCGGTTGGCAGAACTGTCATCGACAAGGGCCATTCAACAATCTTGTCTTGATCGGCAAAGCTTTCAGGGCGCTGCAACCGGCAATTGGGAATGGACAATGTTGAAATTTTACCAGCACCCACGCCATGCACGAGGTTCACCGCAAAGGCCGTTTGGTTTTGCGCCAAGACATAAGGGTTCAAGCTAGCCAAAGACACGGCTTCAATCTGGGTTTGGATCATTGGTTCGCGATCGGTAATTTCAACCGCTTGGGAATTGACCAATTCGCGGTAGATCAACTTGATGCCAAAATCCAAACTGAAGTTTCTCATCACAGCGGCAAAGCCATTGATGGTGAAGGTTGGGGTTTGGGCCTTGTTGACCACTTGCGGGTCTTGAAAGCTGGTGAGCGTCGGCGTGGCGTTGGCCACGTTGCTTGGCGGATCATAAAGGCCAATGAAGTTCCACAGCATTTTTGGAATGCCGTGCACATCATATTTAATCTGGGCTGAACCACGCGCACCACGCAAAGTATGGCGCTGGCCATCTTGATAAAAATACAGCGTGGTTGATGGAATGGCCAATGAGATGGGGTTATAAACCACTGACGTGCCGCCAGTGACCACTTCGGCAAAGCCAGCGGCTTTCATCAGTGGGCTCCAACCGGGGGCCACGCCTACAGCACCACCCACCAATTCAGTTTCGAAACTCAATTGCTGATAAAGGTTGGTGGGGAATTTTTGGCGGCCGGAAAAATACGGCAAGGCGCGATTGCGTTCAGCGTCTTGGCCAGCCATGGGGTTCAGTTTGGGATTAAACCCTAAGATGGCATTGGCACCACCGGTGGGCACGGGGTCAACCGCATAGGTGGTTTCAATCTTGGCCAGAATAACAATCAGATCATTGCGAAGCGACATGGCTTATGCGCCTTTCTTTATGGGTTCAGGCTGTGGTTCGGGTTTTGGCTCAAGGGCTGCTTGAACGTCGGCTTCGGGCACAAGCCGCAAGCTGCCATCTTTCAGGCGCTCATAGGTGCCGCCCGAAGTGGGCAGTTCCAAAGGCTTGTTGGTTGGTGAAATCTCGCTCATCATTTTGCCTTCCGCACATAAAATGCTGTGGTGAAATCGAGTTGATAGTAAGCCGTGCCCTGCCTGAGGTCGATCAAGCGGCCGCGTTTGAACATCATCAGATCAGCGGCATCATCAGGTTGAAAGCCAGCCAGCGTGTAAATCACATCAAGGCTCAAGGTTTCCAAAGGCGTTATGGTTTGCTGGCCTGCCTTGTCATCAGGGGCATCAACCACCATCACAACGCCAAAGGTTGCATCAACGCGCTGGCGATAAATCCCTGTGGTTGAAGCTTGTCCAGGATCAAGCCCTGTGGGCAGCACAAAGGCGCAAGGCATTTGGGCAGGCTTTGCCCCGGTTCTGGTCAAGGCTTGCAAGCTTGCCACACCTTCAACGCGGCCTTGAAAAGCTTCAACCTCTTTCAGCTTGTCGATGATTTGATCAGTGATCATTTTGCACCATCAAAAAGACAGCCGCTTTTTCGAGGATGATCATTTCATCTTCGGCATTCACACCCAAAAATGGGCGTGGTGGCAGTGTCACTTCCATCTTGGTGGCCCATGATGATTGATTGGCGCCAGCGGCCTTATATTTCCAACGCAGACCTTTTGAGGTTTTGGCTTTGATCACGCCGCCAAATTGTTGGATGGCGGCATATTCAACGTTGGTGCCCCATTCAACACCATTGCCCACCACATTATGGGTGAACGAATTGCGTAAGCGCGAACTGTCTGTCAGCGTTTGCCCGCCGGTGGCCAACACGCGCAGCGATTTGGGCCACGGGTTATGATCAGGCCCTGCCTCATCCCGAAACCGATTGACGGTTGAAACCTCGCCATAAGCGCCGATCACATCCCACATGGGTGTGGGGTTATCCAGCTTGGCCACAATATGGCTCAAACCAGCAATGGCTTGATCTGCATGCTGAAGATTGATTTCAACGCCGCTCATCAGATCATGCCATCCATCGGGCCTGAAGATAAAGGCTTGGACGGGCCGTTGGTTTGGGGCAAATCAATCTGGCCGGCCGCTGGTTCAACACCTGCCACGTTCAAACGAATAACACCCGTGCTGATGTTTAAGAGCTGCTTTCGCGCATCTTCATAATCATAGACAATCTTCGGATCAGCCTCTTGGCGATGCAGTTTATAAATTGCAATCACCTTGGCCAGATCAACCAGCAAGTCTGGTGTGGTGGAAAGTGGCAACTGATAACGCCCCATCAAATAGGCATTGATGATGGCATCGGTATCAGCCAGCGCTTGGGCCACCACGTTGGGGTCGATCACGCCGGTTGCAGGAATGGCGCGGTCTGACAAGCGTTGCACCATCAACTGGCCATAACGATCAACCAAATTTTGCTGGGTGCAATACGACATTTCAGAGTCCGTTCAAAAAACAAGCGGGTGGCGGCCATGGCGATTTTACTGCTTTAGGTCGCCACCCTCTTTTCATGCCTTTCGGCGGGTATAGGTTCGCCCACGCGCAGATGGGCTTGAAGGCCTAGGCCTTTTTGGTGGAATCGACTTCGATCACCACAAGTTCTGGGTCTTCACGAAGCTCTTTCAATTCGTCTGCTGTGGCATCCACAGTTTTCGGTTCGGCCGTAAAATACCAGTCGGCTTTACAGCGGTAGCGCCCAGGCGTTTGTCGTGAAACCACGGTAACGGTAGTGAGTGTCGTTTTTGCCAAATCGTCTTTTGCCATTTTTAAGTGCTTTCAAAAGGGGGTTAAAATTATGCCGACACTATGCAAGCCATGGCGATACAAGAACCTCAGCCGAGCCATACCATTCGTTGGTGGCACCACCTGCCTGTTGCATATTTTTAACCACTTGGCGCGCGGCCTGTTCATTGGCAGGGCCTGTCACAATCAAATCAGGGATAAGGCCCAAGGGCCTGCCATAATCACCCTTCATGCCTAAGATGCCAGCGCGGGCAATTGTATAGTTGGCGGCATTCAGCGGTTGCTTTGAACCCCAGCACAATTGCGGAAATGCATAGCCCACGTTGTAGCGGGCATCCATGCCGTAAACGAATTCTTTTTTCATGAACACGTTGTCGTCAGTCACCTTATCGCGAGCCACAAAGGTGAAAGGTTTGCGGTTCGTCCACACGATGGGTTTCAACAGGCGCTTCGACACCATCAAAAACCAAGGCTGGCCGGCACCACCATCGGTATTGGCATAAGTGCCTTGTGAACCATCGGCGTTAAGCACTGGGTGAACCGTGTCAAAGAAATTCTGACCATCAAATGCCTTTGACGCGAAACCGTTTTTCAACGCACCAAACAGCAGTGTCTCCCGATGACCGACCGCAGATTGGCCCATTTCAGCAAAAAGCGTATTATAAATGCCAAGAGTATCATCTTCGATGACGTTGCGCTCAACGCCGATGGTTTCTTCCCAGTCTTTATTTTTAATGGTGTAGTCATATTCATTGAGGTTTTGAACAACGCGGTCGCCCACCCATTCACGCACGTTTGGCATTTTGCCAATCCAACCCATACGCTCTTCTTTTGTGGTGGATGGAATTTCAAAGGCAATTTTTGGGCTGTCAACGGGGGCCATTTCCAAGCCACCTTGAAAGGCAGTTTGAAAGCCTACGCGCAGTGCGTCGAGATTGGCGGAGTTGATTTTCATGGTGGTTCCTCTTGAATGGCACGGAATTCGGAAATGGGTTTAGGAAGAGGCCAAGCCTGATGCTTGACCGCTCAAAATTTCATTAGGTGTTGTTGTATTGAACGCCGATCCAAACCCAGACCGAGCCATCAGGATCAATCGAGTCGATCACACCAGCAACCGAGCGCGTGGCACCACCGTTGGTTAAGGCCACGGTTTGATCGTCAACGATGTAACATTTCAAACCCAGTGACGCGACCGTGATCAAATCACCAGCCGTCGAGTTGGCATATTTGAAACAGCCCGAACGATAGACCACGTTGATGGCACCAGCGGCACCCGCTGAGTTATCGGCCGTGGTTTCGCAGCGGCCCAACGCTTGCAGCGTGGTTGCTGTGGCACCCTTGGTGGCATTGCCTGCCGCATTGCGGCACACAAGCGAGCCTTGGTAAATCAATGTTGCCGCTTCGACAGGCAACACATATTGCTCACCATCTTTTTTCAATGTTGAGCGGGCTTTGGCTAGAGCAACCATTATGCAACCTCCTTTGCGGCTTCAATTGAGGCCTTGGTTTTTTTCATGTCTTCGGGGCTGATGTTCATGGTTTTGCACACCAGAAGCTCTTCAGCGCTGAGGCCATCACCGCCTGTGGCCTTGGGATCCATGTGAATGGTGACACCATGCAAAATGGGCAGGCTGTTCAATTCTTTTTCGACCCGTGTTGGATCAGCCATATGCTGTTCAACATAATGGTCACGTAAGGGCTTCACCCCCACCACGCCCTTCTTGATGGCGGCATCAACGAAGGCCTCGGCCTTGTCTTTGGCCATGCTGCCCGACATGGAATTCATCTTGACCGTGAGTTCAGCCAGCTCAGCGCGCAAGGCAGTGTTCACCTTGCCATCATCGCCCTTGGCGGCAAGAGCAGCAGTGACAGATTGCAACACGGCTTCATGGCTGGCTGTGTCGCTGGCCCCTGTGGCCTTGGCCAGCGATTGCAGGAAGGCCGTAAAATCTGCCTTGCCTTTGATGAGGCTTTGAACGCTCTGCAAAGCCACGTCTTGGCCTGCATCTTCCTTCAGGCCCAGAGCGGCAAGCAGCTCTTTCATAAATTTATCCATGTCGAAATCGTCCTCTTCAATTGAATTCAGAATGGGAACCAAGCCTTTGAGGTTGGGGAAATTGGTCAGCGATGCGCCGCGAATGCCGGTGATGAGGCCGGTTGATTTTTGCACCATCAATTCGGGTGAAATGCCTTGGTAGGCTTTATCGGCCAGCAAGGCCTTGCCCGATGCGTTCCATTCAACACGGCCCCAGATGCCAGTGTTTGAACGCACCGAAAGTTCAACGATCCAACCCACAGCGGGGCTGTCTTCACCTGAAGGGCCGCGTTTGGAATTGGAGTGGTTCACATCGACGGGAATGCGCGTTACATGATCAGCTCCATTGAATGAGCACATTTTAGGAAGTGTTCCGTCCCACGAAAAGCCTGATCTGCCATCTTCAGTTTTGAGTTCGCCTGCCGGAAGCAGGTTGATCCACTCAGGGGCCGCGCCGTCCAGGGCGGCGGCTGATCCCATAAAAGCTAAAAATGCACTTGCGCGTTTCGTCGTCATGTGTGCACTATTGCTGGGCGGGTTCATGCTTCGTAACGGGAACGCGCATACCCCTCAAAACCCCCGATTGTTGATCCTGATGCCTTTTGAGGCCTGCCCCTCACCAAATTTGGGGCTTTCGAACGGGTTTCGAATGGGTTTTGGGCGCAATTTGCCCCTCAGATGCTATGTGGGTGGCCTAACCCCACCCAAAAGGCCTTGGCGGGCGTTTAAATTGAAAGCGGGATTTTTGTCAGTTTTGGCCAAAAAGCCAGAGCAAGAACCCCGTGCGCAAGGCATCAAGGCTCAATTGGCTGGCCGCCTTGAAAAAGGTAAAGCCCGAAAGCATGCGGCCATCGACATCAGCGGCCATGCCAATCAGCTTGCCATTTTTCAGTTTGAGCAGTTTGAGATAGCGCCTGCGTAAAGCCACCTCGCCCGTGCTGTCGTTCTTGATAAAGCCCACCCGCACTTCTGAGGGTGCACTGATCAGGGTGGGCAAGAGGGGAATATAGGCCTCGCTGCCATCAGGGTTTGAAAGCCAGCGATCGGCAATGGCTTGGCCCATCAGGATTGATGCGCCCGTGGGATCAAGCACAATCAATTCATCACCACCAAGCGTTTTGCGCACCAGATTGCGAATGGTGGTTTCATCACCGGCTTTGATCATGCCGGCAAGGCCTGCCTCAGCCTCTTGCACAATCAACGGTGATGCTGGTGCTTTGTCTTGGCCGAACACCGTTTCCATGGCCGTCCATGGCCCGTGCTTCACCATGCTCAATGTTTCAGGCCCACGGCCGAAGGCCGCTTCACCTGGATTATAGGCAAAGCCCGGATCAATGCCGCGTGGCACCAGAACATATTTCACCCCTTCAGGGGTGTTGATGCCACGTGCCACTTCGGGCGAGGCTGGCGCATGGGGCGAGATTTTAAGCCCCATGCGTTTCACATCAGCGCCCGAGAGTTGTTGCACCGAGCAACGACAGTTCCAGCCATTGGGCGGAAAGTGTGTGCGCCACCACGGGTCGTCCCAGCGTAACACTGTATCATCCCACGCACGGTGCAAAGGCCTCGTGCGACTATCATGCACGGCCACATAACGCAGATAAGGCAGATAGGGTGCAAGCCTTGTAATTCTGGCCCATTGGCCCGTGGCATAGGCCATGCGCATGTTGGTGTTGTAAATCACGGCCGTGCGCCAGCCGCGCTTGCCCTTATAGCTCCACCCATGAGCAGCGACGATGTTATCAAACTCACCACGAAACCAGCTGAGCGATTTGCCTTCAGCTATTGCTTGGTCAATCGCATTGCGAAAATCAGATACCAAAGCATCAGTATTGGCCCCCGCCACCACAAACGCGCGCGCATGCTGGCCTTGCCAAATATCCGTCCAGCTCGTGGTTTTAAGGTTGAGCTTCTGGCGAAAGAAATCAATGGCCTCCAAAGGCTTTGTGCCAAAACCAGCAACCGGATCACCCGCGACAGGATCATTGGCCATTATCCCCGCCCGTATCCATTCCAACAAGTTCACTAAACACCAAAGCCAAGCGCATGGCATCAGCCATGGCCTTGCTATCCAACTTTGGATAGAGTGTCAAAAGCCCTGCCCGCACATCTTCTAAGGTTGTGGCCTCATCAAGCAGCTGGCGCACGGCATCAATCAAATCGTCCAAATCGGGCTGGGCCAAATTTTCGCCAGCCTCGGCAATCTGGTCAACCACATCACCCTTTTGCATGCCACCCTTTTGCAGGGGCTTTGAAGCGCTGTTCAAACTGGCATTCAAAGGGGGCTTTGTGCCTGAGGGTTTGGCGGCTGGGGCTTGGGCAATGCCAGCGCCAAACAAATCAGCGTCATCAACAGGCTCAGGTGCGCCCAATTGATCACGCACCCATTTGGCCGAAACCTTCAAGCCCCGTGGCACCAGCTTATCCAATGCGTCCGACATGGCGGTGATGTCGGTGTCTTCCACATGCTCAATGATCAGGCGCGGATAACCCTTCTGTGGGCCAAACTCCAAATCAATCCATGGCTTGATCAATTGTGCATTGAGAACCGCACTCAAATCTTTGGCATCGGAGGCTTCAATATCTTTTTGCACTTCACGATGTTGGCGGCCAACGGCATGGCCACCGGCAATGGCATCGGTTGATGCGGTTTGCCCCAGCACCAGCTTTGAGGTTTGCTGATCAAGATATTTGCAGCGCGCTTCATAATTGGCGGCCGACTTATCTGCTCCCTTGCTTTCGATAAATTCAATGATCATGGATTCGGGAATGATGGCCGCACAATCAGCGGCAATGTTGGTGACAGCCTGCAACAGCTTGTTTTGCTGTTCAGCGGTGGCACCGGCATTATATTTGCCCACACGAATGGGCTGGCCATAGACTTGGCTAAAAATTGCCCAATCTTTTTCGGTGTATTTTTTCCACATCCAATTCCAAGTGGCCACCCGCGCAATGCCCGAGCGCACGGCAAGGCCGGATTTGGATTGGAACTTGGCCACGATGAATTTATACATCGGCAAGGGAATGTCTTGGCCCATGTTGCGCAGCAGCGGCGTTTCCAAATCAATATTGTTAAACCTGAACCAGCGCTGGGTGCGCCATAATAATTTGACAGGTTGCCACTGGCCTTCCGAACTATCCCAAACAATTTCGGTAAATGAAATGCCTTTGCCGATGCCATCGAGAATATCCCGAAGCTCGGCCTGCAACGTGTCACGCTTGATCCAGGTGCGCACCATATCGGCATGGGCTGTGTGTTCAGGGCTATCAGAGGCTGCTTCAACACGAATAGGAATTTGGCTGACCGAACGTTTGCGGGTTGAAAGCACGCCCAGATAATGCGCATCACGCTCTTCGATCTGTTCGGCCAATTCGAAATAACGCAAGGGGTTGCCTTGATCAGCTTCGCGCATGATGGCACCCAGCTGATAAGGATCAAGCCCATCAGCGGGCGAGCCTGAAATGGGCGAGCGCACACCCTGCATGCTGGCTGCGGCAATTTCTTGGTTCAAGGTTTCTTTTTGCAAAACTTGCGCAACAACGGGCTGGCCATCAGGGCCTAAGATTTGTGCCATGATTAAATACTCCCTCTGATGCTGGCACCCAAGGGGCCATTAAATTCATTGCGCTCGCGCTGTTCAAACCGTTCAGAAGGTGGCGTGTTGAAACTATCGCGGCTTGAACCTGATCCGCTGCGGCTTGCGGCCTGATAGGCATAGTCCACATAACGCATCGCTGCGGCAAACCATGCCAGTGCCAAGGCCACCGCAAAGTCACCATGGCGTTTTGCCCCTTCTGCCCCTGTGCGTTCATCACGTGGCACTTGCGGCACACCGCGCACCACTTTGACCTGGCGAAGATCGCTCACATGGTCGTCTGATTTAATCAGCGCAATGGATCCGTCTTCGAAGGCGGCTTTAAGCGGCGGCATGTTGATGCGATACCATTCAACGCTCATTTTGATGGCGGCAATCGGCCCTGAAGGCTGGCCCACTTCATCGGTGGCAAAGCCATATTTGCGGCCCATGGCTTCAGCGATAAATTCACCAGCACCAGTGGCGTCGAAGGCTGCAGCGCCACGGCGCGGCATATTCTCAAAAACATATTCAACGATTTTCAATTGCTCGTTATAGGGAAGCCTGCGCATTTCGATGGTGAGGCGTTCGCTGCGGCCCAAGGCCTTGCCAATTTCCAAACAGGTGAGGATTGACAAATCCACCTTGCGGGCAAAGTCAAAGCCCAAGGCATGAATGCGAGCCTCATCCAACTTTGTAACGGCGCGTTTAACCGCATCCATGATGGGTTCCATCATCGAGGCTTGTTCAAGCAACGGCCTTTGCAAATAATTGGCGGGCAGTTCGAATGATAAAACCTCGCCCTCGCCCACCATGCGGCTTTCAATCAGCGGGCCTGTCAGCCATGAACCTGTACCTTGGGCTGGCACACAAAATAATTCTTCTTCGGCGGCATCACCATAATAGCTGATGATTTCTTCGCGCCATGCCGCTTGTTTTTCAAGTGTCCATTCTTCGCCTTTGACCAGGCAAATGCGCTTGTACAGGCCATCGGCCAGCGCCTTGTCAAAATCAATGTGAATGTGATTGTATTTTTTGCGCCCGGCCAACACATCTTGCACAAGCTGGTTGAACGGGTTGTCAGTGCCGTTGTGGGTGGAACAAATCACCACCTGCCCGCCCCACATCAAAAGGGCCAAGGCGGCTTTCAGCAATTCTGCAAGGCTGTCCACGAAGGCTGCTTCGTCGATAATCACCAAGCCTTGCTTGCCGCGCAGCGAGCGCGGGGCAGAAGACAGGCCCACAATTTCAAAGCCTGAATCAAAGCTGATGCGAAAGGCTTTGATTGAACGCGTGTCCTCGCCTTCCTTTTGGTCATCAAACAGAAACTCTTGGGCAACGCCTGCCGCAATCGAATAGGCCTTGGCCCACATGGCACAGGCATCAATGAATTCGCGCGTCATATCTTGGCTGTAGGAAATGTAAATCACATCCATGCCGCCCGAAGATTTGCCCAAGGCTGCGCGCAACACGGCAGCAGAGGCCAAGGCCCATGTTTCACCAATGCGGCGTGATTTTTCAATAACGAGAACGGAAACTCCAACCGTGTCGAGCAAGCGCAGCGTGTTTTGCTGATAGGTGAGAAGCACGGCAGGAAGGCCGATCTTTTCAATCACCTCTTCAATGCTGATTTTGGTGGCTTCGCGTAAAGCCAGCCAATCTTCAGGCGTGGTGGGCGCACTCATTTTTGAATGTCCGTTTTCTCAATGCCTAAAATTTTGGCTTTGATCTGTTCGGCCGTCTCGGCGCTGATGCCACGTTCACGGGCCACGGTTTCAACCACATCAGCGGCCTTGGCACTGGCCCGCGCTTCAATCTCGCGCCTACGCTTCACCGATATATTGCCCGCCTGTTCCAGCCTGTGCAGGGTGAGCGAGACTTCTTTGAGCATCTTGGCCGCCACTTCGGTATCACGCGCGGCAATATCTTCGGTCATATCATAGATGATCACTTTGACCATTTCGTTGATGAGCATGCCAACGTCACCGTCTGGCATCGTATCCATTTTTTCGGCAAAGATGGCCGCCATTTCGCGCGCCTGTCTGATTTTCTCGCCGACCTTGGCAAGAGACAGCGATTTGCGATTAAAGGCCGAACGTGAAACCGGATCATAACCCAAAGCCAAAAGATGGCCATTGAATGTCTCCCTGATTTTTTCTTGCGGAATTTTGCGCGCTGCTAAAGCATCCAGCGCCTCGCGCACATGTGGCCACGCATCTTCTGGCAACAGATCTATTGACGAAAGCCTTCCGCGCTTGGCGTCCATGGTTTCATGCCTCCGGCGAAGGTTTGTTCACACCCTCAATGGTGGCCAAACCTTCCACGTGGTCAAGCCCGCGCCTGGTCAAGGTTGCCACCAACACGCTACCCAAATCATCAAGCTTCACAGCGCCCATCTCGGCCAGCCAGCGCAATTCGTTTTTGATCACATCGCGCGACCGGTTCAGGCCAAAATATTTGGCCTCATGTTGCAAAATGTTGTCGTTGCCCTGATAGGCCGGTTGGGTTTTTAAACAGCGCAGCAACACCAGCCGCAAATCCATAATGGCGAATTTTGAAAACTCACTCATGCCAGAGCCTCTTCCACCGTTGCAAATCCAACATGATTGGGGCGCTTGTCGCTGGTTTTTGTCCAGTGTGCTATGCCCCAACCCTTAGGGAAAATGCTATCAGGCAAACGGCCCATACCCACCCACGCCGCACTGATGGTTTGATCTCGATCGAGGATCACAAGGCTAGCGGCAAAAAAGCAATAGGCATCATTGGCGTTTGCGAAATAGCGGTCTTGGCGTTCCTCACCACGTTGGCTCCACGACACCTGATAAATGGTTTTGTCGTTCATGAACGCATCCTCTTGGCACGGGGCACAGACTCAATATCGCGCAACAGAAATTCTTCAATGCGGGCGATGGATTTTCCGATCGGGATTATTTTTTCGGCAAACACGCGCTGTTCGCCGCGCATTTCAACAACATCCAATTGCAGCTTGTGAAAGGCCTCTTGGTTGGGCATGGATTTCAGCGTGGCTAAAATGCCCGCAATGTCGCGGCCATGTTCATCAACCTCAGATTTGTTGGCCCGCTGAGTGCCGGAATACCAAACATAAAGTGTGGATAAAACCGCCCAGCTTAATGCGGCGATTGAAATTGAAATGTTCACATCCATCATCGCCCACTTTCAAATTGGGTTTGGCAAAAGGCACAGCGGCGCGCTGAAGGCAAAGCCTCGCGCCTTGCCGCTAAAATTGGTTCGCCACAATCGCCGCAAAATTCGCTGCCCTGGCGTTTTAATGTCATCACCGATTTTTGGGTTTGGGCATGGCGCTCCAACTCTTCAACGCGGCGGGATTGATCGGCATTGTCGCTCATCAGTGTTTCTTCATCAGCTGTTGGGCCAACAGTGCAGCCAAGCCGCTGCCAACCTGTTGGGCAGCAGTTTGCGGAACAGCAGGCGCTTTGATGTCAAACCGGCACACGCCCACACAAAGCCCAATGCTGCCCACCGACACTGGCACTGTGGTGCAAGAGGTGAGCAGCAGAAGACCGATGAGGGCAAGGCGCGGCATTGATTATTTTACAGGCGGTGTGCTGGCGATAACGGTTGTGGCTTGCACGCGGCCAACCACAGCCATGGTGCCGCCGAAGGCTGCTGTCATGCCAGCCAGAACGCCATTCATGTCATGGGTGATATAGGCCATATAGGCCGCAAACAAACCTGAGGCGATGGCACTGAGGCCACCCAAAACGCCTTTAGATTTATACCAAGGGGTATTTCCGTTCATGTCATTCTCCATTCATTTGGCCGTGATCCGCACGGCCACGGTTTGCAGAATTTGGCTTATGCGGCCGGGTTGGCTGCGGCTGGGGCAGCAGGTGGCTCAACGATTGGCTGGGTTGCCAAAACGCCGGTGTTGGCACCAATGGCGGCAACAGCAGCCAAAGCGCCATTGGCGGCGTTGAGTTGCACTGCCAAAGCATCAAGCGTGGGTTGATCAACCGCATTGGCTTTGGCAGTGGCCAGTTGGCCTTCCAAATCAGCAATATGGCTGCGCAAATCCGCATCAGCGTTGCGCACTGAATCTGTGAGGTTGGTGATTGAGGTTGCAAGCGCAAGAACTTCAGACAATGTGGCCATTTCAATATTCCTTTGTTTTAAAAGTTGATAAAGCATCGTGGTTTGCACCCGCTGCTGATGCTCAATGGCAGCAAGGCGGTTTTTGATTTCGTCCCAAAACATCAGCGCAATGCATCAAGGGTGACGAAAATCACCGCCGCCCAAAACGTAATCAGTGCAGCCGATCCCAACAGCACACCCGTGCCATCCCAAAGCATGTGTAAAAAATGGAACATGGTGTCAGCCCACCTTTGCGAATTGAAAATGCATGGCATCTGTTCCGGTTTTCCAATCACCGCCCCAAGTGCCGCCCAGATCAAGGAAGGGTTGCACCACTTCTTTTTTCAAGGTTGCAAAATGCCCGCTAAGTGACCCTTGCGGATTGCGTGGTGCATCCATGTCGATGGCGCAGCCATAGCTATGCATTGATAGGTGGTTGCTGGTGCGCATCACGCGGTAACAAAATGAGCCTGAAAACACATCCATGCCCCAAGCCGCAATTTTTGCGGGGTCTTGGCCAGCATTTCCCCACACCGTTTGAAGCCATGTTTGAAAGGCCTTCGAACACTGCTTATGCACGGGCAAATGTGAAATGGTGTGGCCACCCATATGCATGGCAAAGGGCGGAATGATTGAGACCATGTTGGCCGCAAACCAACTTTGTGAAACCACAGCCCCGCCCGGCCCACGCGGGTTGCCATAATAGGCATCACACTCTGATTGCAAAGGCCATGTAGGCATTGGTTTTAAACCTCAGTGATTTGATAATCTCTGAGGCGAATATGGCGGTCTATAATGGGATTTTGCACGGGTACGCGCGCACCCGTTAAGGGCTTTCAGGTTTCGAAAAAATCAGATTGGGCCAAGGTTGTGGCCATGGTTTTGCGGTGGCCGTTGAGAACGCGCCCCACGGTCTTGTAATGACAATTGACTTCGCGCGCAATGCGCGGCTTGGAATAGCCTTTGGCTTTTAGAACGTGAATGCGTTGCCAGCGTTGGCGGGTGGATTGTTTGGGGCCCATCGGTACTTCAAGTTCGATGCCATGATCACCATTGCAGATTTTATCACAAATCTTGGCGGCCGCATCAGCGCCCACCGCAAGGGTGAGCCAGTGATTGGATAAAGGCTTTAACGGAAAATAGGCGCGTGTGCCGCCCTTCACCTGGGCAACCTTGGCCGCAGCATCAAGGCCTGCAACCTCGGCAATTTCAGCAAGCAAATCTGGCAGATGGGAAAACTGGCGCATGATCTAGCCTTGGAGAAAGATAAAGGTTCATGTCGCGCAAGAGAGGTTTGACTGTTTTGAGCAAGCCCAAATTCCCACCAGTCAATGGCCGAATCATAGGGGCGGAAAATCAGAAAGGCAAGATGGTGAAGCAAGACTGCCCCACCATCTTCGTTATGGCCTAAGCCGCTTCTCGTTCAAAGACGGTTTTATCGCCATATTGAACAGCCCTTCCAATGGCAATTTCTTCGTGGATCAGGCTGAGCAAGGCGGCAAATTCATCGCCCTGCAAGGCGCAATGTTCTGAGGCTGCGCCCGTTAAATGCACCAAGGCTTTCAGCGCCAAAGTGCCATTGTCAATCAGGTCGCCACCATCACGCACTGCATTTTCTTTGCTGGAAGCTTCGGCAAAGATTTCGCGCAAACGCCTTCTGCGCCGTTTGGCAGCGCCGCTCATGCTCGCACCTCAGCTTGAAACAAATCAACTTGTTCAGGGCTGCGCGAGATGAATTCAGCATCCACCCAATCATCCTCGTTGATCACCCCTGCCCGTTCCATGGCAGTGATAATCTCACCCACTTCAAGAGCTGATTTTTTAACATGGTGGCGCATGGCATTGCTCCACACGCCAGCTTTTTGCAAAGCCGCAACCTTGCCCCAAAGCGGGTTGAAGGCAAGGCAGTAGGCTTTCAATGATTGGTTTTGGCGGCGCAACGTGGCGGTTTCTTGGGTGTGAGAGCCATTCCAATGTTGCCACAACACGTCATCGCATTCTTCCTGGTAGCGGATCAATGTTGGTCGCAAAGCCTCAGCAACCTTGTTTGGATGAATAGAATATATCCAAGCGGGCAGTTTTCGAAGTGGGATACAGGTTGTTTCCTGATCCCCACCAGTCGAGGGTATCATCAAAATGGTGACACCTAGACGTGTTTTCATTGATTGAAGCTTGCGATGTTGGACTTGCCAAGCAATCCCAAATCGTTCGGATAGCGGTTTCACAGGCACATAAGGCTCACCATCCGCGTCATAGAGCAACACAGTTTCCCCATTGAAGGGAACTTCAATTAGATTTTTCATTTGGTTTTCTTTCTCGGTTTATGTTTCTATTGCTCCAGTTTTCTAGGCTGGTGCCGGGTGTTAGAAAACTTGCCGAGAGCAAGCCCTGCCGCTTTTCCCCTTGCGAGGTGTTTTATGGCGTCAGGACACCCGACATAAAGTCGAGGCCTAAAAGGTCGCCATCAGAGGCGTTGCAGTTCTCGGTTGGTGTTTTCTAAGCACCGTGCTCGAACTCATACGCTGATTTGATGGCTTTGAAAAGATCATGGTTAATGAGGTATGAAGAGACTCGACAACTTCGCTGCAAAAGGCAAATATGGTTTCAACACTTTGGGGGCTTTGGCATGCATAAATTGGCAATGATGTTTGTGGTTTTGGCTTTGGCGGGCTGTGCCAATGCGGGGGCGCAAATGCAATTGCGTGCAGCGCCGGTTGAGCCCGTGTCCCTCACGCCGCAACAGCTTCAAACGGTTGATAGCACCATCCGTGGCATTATGAAGGATCCTGACTCGGCTAAGTTCAAGAACATTGTTTCTTCGCGCCGTGATGGCACTGTGTATGTTTGCGGCAGCGTTAACGCCAAAAACTCCTTTGGCGGCTATGTTGGGTTTTCGCCCTTTCGTGTTGACATTGAAGAAGCGACTGGATTTGCAAAAATCATGAGCAGTCCGAATGTGAACGGCGACTTTATTGACCACGACATGTCTAAGGCCATGTGCACGGCTGTTGGCCTTTATGTTGAAGCCTAGAGCCACCATCACCACAGATCCTCGGAAAATAAATGGCTGCTGTTCGTTGGCTTGATCATTTGGCGGGCGACCATGGCAATGCGTTTGGCTTCAGCCCGGTTCACGAATGTGCCTTGGTTGGTTAAAAACCCTTGCTCTGCATGTATACAATCGACGCGCAGAAAGTTCATGCCAGCCATGACGTCATGGTGCCTGGCGGGCGCTGATTTCGATATGATCATGTTGCCTTTGCGAATGGCAACACTGACAATCTTTAATTTCCAAGGCACTGTTTTGGGTTGAACGTTGACCTCAGGCCTATCGTTGCCCACCAATGCAATCGTTCGGTTCTTGTTTGGCAAACGCCTGATGTGGCCGCGCTCTTCAAGGGCCACAACCAGCCGGTGAATGCCAGACTTTGAACCAAGGCCCATGGCCATGGCCATTTCCTCATAGCTTGGGCAGGTGCCATCCTTGGCCAAGGCTTCGCGGATATATTCCAACAGCAGGCGCTGTTTTTTGGTGAGAGACAGGCTCATTGCCGTGGCCCTCGGAATTCAGCATAGGCCAGCATGCGTTCACATTCGGCAAGCTGGTTTTTTTCGCTATTGGTCAATGAAGCTTCAATGCGGCGGTGGTGAAGAAACTTTAAAACACCATGGGCACTCATCAACCCCACAAGCGACCAGCCAAGGCCGCACATCATGTGATCAAGCATCATCATTGCACCGCCCGCACATTGGCTTCGGGCAAAAATTTACCATCTACCTTCACGCGGCAACCAGAGAACAGATGATATTCGGTTTCATAGGTGCCTTGCCACCGCGCCTCGCAGGCATATGATTTGAACTCATATGCGGCCCAGTAAAAACCGCCCAATATCAAACAGGCTGCAAGCACCAAAATCGTGTTGAGCATGTCGTAAAGTATATTTGAAAATACGCGTTTCATGATTTGCCCTCCAAGGCTTTGCGCAGTTTCTTGCCAAGTGCGGTTTGAACGGCGAGAAAATCCCGGCCGGTCATTTCACGCACATTCTTTTTCACCACGGCTTCGGCATAGTTCATCACCTCTTCGTCGATGCCGGTTTCATTGCCTGTCCAGGTGCGGCCAACGCTAACAGCACCACAGGCGCGAAGGGCCAGCCATTGCGCGGCTATCACTCGATATTGGGCCATGTTCATATGGTCAGGCATGTGCTTATGGGTTTTCCAATCCACTTTTGCCTCGCGCGCCAGCCACGCTTTCAAGCCATCAATCACCCCATTGGCATCATGGGGGTTGATCAGCCATTGCGCCTTGGCAATGCCAGTTTGGCGGGCGATGAAAGCTTCCATGGCGCGGGGCGATGGATCTTGGATCACGCCCAAGTTCCAGCCTGAAAGCCACAAGGCGGTGATCTTCATGGTGGTGGGCAAGGTTGATTTTGAATGGCGCGACGGCATGGCCTTAAAACCACTCTTCGAAAAGGCTTTGAGCACTGCTTCTAATTCAGCAATGTTCATGTCCTTGGCCGAGGTTTTGCCAGTGACGCGCGACAAGGCTTCACGATAAACATCATCATCAAGGCGCAGCTGGGCCTTGGCGATGTGCACCTTGGCAATGAGGTTGCGGCGATCTGTGGTTTGATAATCTGCCGCAGCCTGATGGGCGAGAGCTGTTGTCATGCCCGCACCCGTTTCAAACACACTTCAAGTTCAACCGCGTTGCACACGGCCACAAAGTTTTCCAAGCTGGGGTTCACCGCATTCCAGTTTTTCATCGAGTTGCGATGAAGCCCTGCCCGTGTGGCAATGTCAGTTTGGGTTTCGCGCTGTTTGATGATTTCCATAAACAGGGTTTTGACCAGCGGGTGGGCATGTTTGGAAATTTTGAAGGCGCGATAACCAGGGCGGCGCTTGCCTTCAAATTTCAAACCCATCTTGCGGGCTTGGTGCTGGATGGACTCTTTTGATCGTTTGATGAAACCTTGGCACCCATGGCTTCCAGTTTTGGCATAGTGCAGCTCGATCACCTGCATCTCAAACACTGAATAGGGGCGGTTCACAAAAACCCCTCTTTCTTCAACAGCCATTTGGGTGCGGTTAAAACATCGTGGGTGCCATCATCGGATTTTGAAACTTCAACCAGTTGAAGTGGAAACCATGATGGGCCTGAACAGCCATCCGTGCCCACACAGCACACGGCCTTTAGTGATCTGCGGGTGATCTTCACATCCACATCAGCCACATCGCTTTTAAATTCCGCATTAGCGATCATAGAATTCCTCCACCTGGTTAAAGCAACCGGATTGATCCAAACGCTCGGTGATCAGCTCCATGGCCAATTGGGCCAAGGCCAAACGGTTCTGCTGGTTGACGCCCGCGCGCAGGCACAAATCGGCAATGGCCTCAGCCAAGGCAGGCACCGCCAGCGTGGCCGTGACGGGTGTTAAAAGCTCGTTCAAGGCATCCGCAAAGGTGCGTTGGGCGGGTGATAAAAGGGTTTTCATGATGCAGCCTCCAAGCTGTCTGTGTTGAATGGTTCAACGATAATGTCTTCAACCTCGCTGCCAATTTTGACGAGAGGAATGGTTTTGGCCAAGGTGGCATCAGCCAACAAAGCCTCTTTCGAAACCTCTTCGGTGGTGCGGATGAACTGTTTTAAATCCATGCGCTTTAACCAAGAGATGATGGCTGATTGATCTTTGGGCAATTTGCAGCTGGGGGGACGAAGACGCCAACTCACCTTGCCGCTGGTGAAGCTTGCGGTTTTAGTTTTGCCATTGTCGGTCAATTCAAGCCGGTGGGCTTCGCAATAGGTGACAACACCAGCGATGGCCAAATCCCGCAGCTTGGCCAAGGGTTGGCTTTGCTCTTCATGCAGTTTTTTGATTTGGGCTTGGGCTTCCTTGAAGCCCAAATCCAGCTTGGCAATTTTGCGATCATAGTCGCCAATGGCAAAAATGGCATCGGCCACTTCGGCGGCGGTTTGGGGCACTGGGCTTGCGGCTTTGGTTTTAGTTTTGGTTTTAGTTTTGGTTTTAGTCATGGTTGGCCTCTAAAATGGTGGAGCGATGGGTGTGGATGAAGGTGATGATGGTTTCAGGATTGATCATATTGTTCTGGGCTTTGAACTGTTCGGCCGCAGCCAAGATCATGCTCAACATGGCATCGCTGACTGCAAAGGCGCGGGCCAGCTCTTCAAGGTTGGCTTCCGAAACACCAAGGGTTTTGCTCATGCTGGCCTCGCGTGGGTTTTATGCACCACGGGCAGACGCACAACTTTGCCAGAGGCAAAATCATCATCCTGCACCTTTTGGCTGGGTTGAATTTGGGCTGCTTCCAAAAGCTTGGCTTGCCGCCAAATATCCAGCGCCACGAACGAGGCCAAGATCACATGTTCTTTTTTTGGCTCGTTTATGCCTGTGGCCCAAAGATCAAGCAGGTTGTAAAGGCTTTTGGCTTTTTCACTCAGCATTTTGCACCTCATCGCCAGCGTTGCGGTTGGGCAGGCGCGAATGGGGGCAACCCCCACGGCAGGCGCGCGACAGTTGCACCCGCATGCCTGATGTGGGGTTTGGGTTCATGGCGCGTTTTTGGTGGGCCAAGCAAATATCTTGCTTCAAATTGCCCAAGATGGGGCAATCCAGCGTTTCGGCCATCAGCTTGCCGCGAATGGTTTGTTCAACAGTGCTATAAGTGCCCTTATAACACTGGTTCAAAACCGCAGAGATGACTGAGGCTGAATAGCCCAGCTTTTTTGCAATCATGTTTTGTGACGTGCGATCACAGGCCGAGGCCAGAACGACCACCCATTGTGGCAGGTCATTGCCCCATGCTTCTGTGGCTGTGGCCAAGGCTTGGCGGGGCGAGCTGGTGCCCGCTTGGGGGCCACGCTTTGGCCTTTCAGCGGGCTTTATAATTTGTTCGGTCATAAGGCCACCTGCTTGGCCAAGGCTTTGCCGTGAAAGGTTCGGGTGTTCACATCATAAATCAAATCAGCCTCGCAAAAGCGCGGCGGCAGCTTGCCCGAACAGCGCACCGGATGGGTTGAATAAACCGCCTCGGGTTCGCCCTTTTCGGCAATCAGCTCCAACAAATATTCAGCTGCCACCAAACGTTTGACAAACTTGCGCACCTTGGCCTTTTCCAGATCAAGATGTTCTTTGGCAAAAACCCAAAGCTTGGTGACTGTCAGAGTTTTATGGCGCCTGACATAGGCCCACAAAATGCGGCGCAAATTATAATCAGCATCTGGCTGGCCCTGATCATTCAACACTTCGGGTTCAATGGCCACGCGGGCCACGCTGTAAAGCCGCTGGCTATCGGTTGAAATACCAAGCTGTTGGGCAATGCCTTTGCGGGTGAGTTGCGCCAAATAAAACTCAGCCTTGCTGGTTTTGGCACCTGATGCTTGGGCCAGCATTTGGGCGGTAAAGCCCGAACGCTGCATATCGCGCAGCGCCTGCCACATTTCTTCATGGCCCGCCTCAATTGAAATGGAAAAGCGGTTCTGTGCATCATCCACAACCATTTTTCGAGCCGCGTTCATGCTGCCCCCCGCGCTGGTTTTTTGAACTGGTTGGCAGGCTTGCCGCGATAGATTTCAGCGTGATAGGTTTTCACATCCACCATCATCAAACCATGGATCATGGCAAATTCGCGCACACGCTCAATGTTGGTGACGATACGGCGTGTTGAACCATCCGTGTCGGTCACAATTTTGCGCAACAGATCATCGGCAATGTCAATGCGCTCGCTGTAAAGTTTCAAGAGCTGCTTGGCCTCATCAATATCGCAAGGCACGGTTTGCTCCCAACTCAACACACGGTTATGGGCGCGTTCAAACTGTTCAAGCTTCACTGGCAAATGCTGTTCGCCAATCAACACAATGGGCACACGGGCTGCATCTGAAATGCCGCGAATAACGTCGATCAGGCTTTTCTTGACCAGGTGGTCGGCCTCATCAAAAATCAATGGCACGGGATAATCATAAAGTGCGCCGATGATCTTGGTTTCTTTGGATGAGATTGAGCCTTTGATCGGGCCAAAATTCAGCTCATCACAAATCGCTTGGATCAAGGTTCCTGTTGACCAGGTGGAGCGACATTCAAACAACAGCGCATCAGTGCGCAAAGCCACATGGCTGCATGCCGTGGTTTTGCCATCGCCTGAACGGCCCGAAAACACCGCCCAATTTGGCAAATGCGATGGTGCGGCCTTAACGCGGTTCACCTGTTCGTGGAAAATTTGCACATTGCGCAAGGGCACAATCTTGCTGCTGGGTTCCAACCTCTTGTCTAATTTTTTGTTCATGGCTATAAGCCTTCCTGCTGATGATTGTTACGGCTTCGCGTGGGCTCCAACCCTTGCGAGGCCTTTTTTACGCGTTGAGCCACTCACGCCCGTGTTCCTCAAACAGAGAAACAAAGGTTTTAAATTCTGCGGTTGTTTCATAATTGCCAAACCAGCGCACTTGCTCGGCATCCACCAAGCCACCCATCGCCAAGGCCTCTTTGACCGCCATGGCGCGGGCAAACCGTTGTTTGGGGGTTTCGGGCAAGGCCACCACATTGGTGGGTTTGCGGTTGGTGGTTGGGGCTGCTTCAAAGGGCTGTTCGAAGCCCCCTTCTAAGGCGATTTCTGCTTGCTCGATGGCACCGGTTGAATGGGTTTCCGAACGGCGTGGGAATGCTGTGACTGAGGCTGATTTACGGCCCGCCAAATCCAACACCGCGTCGATCATATCGCGGGGCTTGATGGCCTTGGCTGCGGCGCGAATATCCTTGGTGCCTTCTTTGATCATGCGGCTTTGTTCGGCGCGAGCCATGGCCACAGCTTGGCGTGGATCAACGCCAGCACGTTCTGGGCAAATGGCTTCACATAAAAATTCGCCCATCTCATCGGCAAACACATAAACGCGGCCCATGTCTTCGGGGTCTTGCCTACAGAACACGCGGGCGCCGGCCAGCAATGCGCCTGAGAAATAATAGCCACCATCCAATTGAATGCCGCGCTTGGTGACAACCCGCATGCCGCCCGAAACCGGGGCCAGCAACAAATCCAAGGTGCGGGCATTGGCAATGGTGCGGATGGAACCCTTCCAGCTTTGGGCTTTCAGGAATGGCGTGGTTTTTAAGGTATCATGTTCATGGTGGGCATATTTATCTTCGCACCATCTGTCCATATAGGCTTGCAGTTCATCGTGGGTCAGATCAACACAAAAGGCTTTCTCATCACTTTCGCCAAGGCGGGCGGCAAAAGCTTTGCGGGCTTCAATCACTTTGCGATCTGCAACGCTGTGGCCGATAAATCCGGGCAGCAAGGTCATTAGCCCGCGCTGCATGGTGCCGATGGCGCGTTCAACAATGCCTTTTTCTTCGGGTGAAAAAGCGCGGGTAATATCATGCACAATGCCCACAGCGTGAACGCCGCGTTTGAAAGCATGCGAGGTGAAATCGGAACCATTGTCGGTTCGTAAAATTTCAGGAACACCCCACGCCAACATGGCCTTGCGCAGCAACAGCAAAGACGCTTCGGTGCGCGGGTTCTTGGTCACATAGCTCATCATGCGGCGTGAATAAACGTCGATCAAAACATAGATGGCAAAGCGTCCATCCTTGCACAGCATGTCGGCGGGTGAAGCGTCAATTTCCCAAAGTTCATTGAGGTGGTTGACACCGGAATAGGCGTTGGAACCTGAAAGCCTGATGCGTGATTTGAAGGCATCAGGATCATTCAACTTCAAAAGCGAAACGGCGTTTTGCTCTTTCCATGTGGTGATGAAGCGTTGGAAGCTGCGTTCAACCGGCAAGGGCACGGCACTCAGCCCAAGGCGCAATTCGCCACCAAATTTGGCTTCCACCAAATCCCGCACATGGGCGGCGTTTAAAAATGGCTGATGGGCCAAAACCCCACCGATGAAAGCGGCCACATCGCCATCTTCCACGCGTTCCAACAGGCTTTTATCGCGCCTGCCCTTGCCGCCAATGGCATGCCAGCGGCCATTGTCACGGTCTTGCCGCCAGCGAAACAGCGAGCGCACCGAAATGCCGGAAACGGCATCGGCCACCCATTGGTCAACGGCCAATTGGCGGGTGTTATAGCGCTGGCAAAAATCAGCATCCGCCGCTTTGCGGCCCAAGGCCATGTTGGCACTGAAAAAGGCATCAGCCATCGTCAACACCGCCATGCGCGAGTCAATTCGCAGCGCGTCTTGGCTGGTGGCAGGGGCTTCAATATCGCCCTGCACAAAGCGTGGCGCGTTGATCAATTCCAAGCTGTCAATCTTGCTGGCACGGGCCGATAAGGCCGCGCGCGCTGCATGGGGCAGAAGCGAGATGTGATATTCCATGCCGCCGCCTTGGCCAGCGCGTTTGCGGGCCAATACTTCACCATCATGGTTGGTTTTGGTGGCCCAGCCTTCGGCCTCAATCAGGCGCAAAATGCTGGTGCGGTGGGCTGGAAGGCCCGGCAGGTTTTGCGCGGCAATTTCTTGCGGGGTGAACCAGCCCTTCATTATATTTTACCTTTGAGAAATGCCAGGTTGACGGCTTCACACAGCCTTACAAATTCGGCCTGAGACAAAACAACCCGCTGGGTGAACAGGCCAAAGGGGCCACGTTGAAGTTTAATTTTAACGGCACTTGAATGGGCGCTGCGGCCCACTTCAATCTTTTGGTCTTTGGCCAGTTGGCGGGCAATTACGCGGGCCAGTTTTTCAATATCGTGGCTCATGCGGCCACCGCGCACGATGGCTCATAAGACTGCACGGCCGCCAAATAGAACCTTCGGCCATAAACGTTGACAATCTCAAGGCCCACGGGGGCCAGAACATTGTCGCGGCGCATGCGCCAGACGAGTAGTTTGATGATATTCTTCGCGGTAAGTGGCCCGCCATCAGGATCATCCACCCACACCGCATCAATCATTTCAGCATCGCTGCAAAAGCCGCCTTGGCGCAACAGCAAGGTTTCGATAATGCGCCCTTCCAAGGTTTTCTTGATCCAATGCGCACGTTGGTGGCTGAGATTAACAATGCACCAGCCGCGACTTAAATTTTGGGTTTTCAGGTTCCACACCAAACAGGCTTCATCAGCAACGATGGGGGCAAGGGTTATCACCACGCGCGGAAATGGCAGGTGTTTGTGCAAATAACGGCGCGGGGGTTGTTTCATTGGCTGGCCTGTTCGATGTAAAGGCGAATTTGCTTGCGGCCATGCTTGCTGGCCCTGCCCCACAATTTCACAAAAGCGGCAAAGGTTTTTTCATCCGGTGTTGAAAGATCAACCTTGTTGTGATGAAGCGCCAACGCTTGGCCCATGGTTGAGGCCTTTGGTTCAGCCGCCAGCAGAATTTTGAGCAGGGCTTTTTGATCATCGTGCGGTTGTTTGGCCAAGGTGGCCAATTGGGCGCGATTATCCGCCAGAAAGGTTCCCACCACGGCCTTGCGGCTGGCAGGCGAAAGGCCAGCGAACAATTCAGCATCAGCCCGCACCGTGCGTTCTGAAAGGCCCATTTTGGTGGAGACTTCATCGCTCAAAGACCAAAACGGCAATGTTTGCCGTTTTGATTTTTCAGTCTTGCGATCGCCACCACGGGTCTCACCATGAAGCTTCACATAGATTTGCTTCAACTCAGCCACATGTGCTGCCCGATCGAGCGCTGAAAGTTCACGCCGCGCGATGTTCTCGACAATTTCATCCATGCGCATTTCAAGGGCGGGTTGATCGGTTTCTGCTTCCACCACACGGGCGGGAATTGAGGGTAGGCCCAACAGCTGAAATGCGGCCAGCCGGTGCGCGCCAGAAACCAAGCGCAGCTTGTTGCCCACCAGTGCCAGTTCAATGGGGTTTTGCAGGCCTGAAACCTTGATGGTTTCAGCCAAGCCCTTCACCCAATCAACATCAATGCTGCGCAGGCGATCTGCCACTTCAATATCGACAATGAGCACTGAGCCGTGTTCAACCAATTTCATATAAACATTCCCTTATGTGGATTGAGAAGCGAAAGGCTGGCCCTGTCCTGCGCGACAGGGCCAGAGCCAGCCTTCACCATGCCGTGTGGGAGCCACGGCCCCTGCGCCGCGCAAACGGGCAGGAAGGGGATGATGTTGAAAGCGATCAGGGTTGTGGCCACAAGTGCGCCGGCAAGGCCAGCGGCCAACAGGTTGAGCGCTACCCATGTTTCAAAAGTCATCGGTTTGGGAGGGTGTTTTGCCATCATGCCACCCGCGATTCAGGACTCGCGTTCAGCCTGCGAAGTTTGCTAAGCTTGATGCGGTATTTGGCTGGGATCAGTTCATCATCGTGATCGAACCAATCTGGCCACAGTTCGTGAGCGGGTATGCCCAGAGTTTTGGCAATGAAGAGATTGACCTTCGTTGAAGGTTTCACAAAGGCGGCGCTGAACGCTTTTTGGTCAATCCCCGATTCCTCAGACATCGACTTGAAGGTTTTGCCATTGCGCCCCAGTTCGGCGCGAATGGCATATTCGTCATATTTTTGCTTCGAGGGCTTTAGGATCATGCTTTTGAGCTGCTTTGTTCAGAATGTTATATGCGTCTATTCGTGCAAAATAGAACGATATATCGTACTATATCAATCTAATTTTCTGAATAAACATTCTGAATTTGAGGTTGCAGCAAAATGTTGAGCGGCTGGGGCAAGCGCCTACGCGCCGCGCGCGGCGACAAAACCTTGGATAATTGGAGTGCGATTGCACAGATCAGCCGCTCTGTTTGGGTCGATTATGAGCAAGAGCGGCGCTCACCAACGCTGGAAACCTTGTCGCGTATTGCCGAACTTTCTGGCAAATCTATTCACTGGATTGCCACGGGTGAACCGCCGCCCAGGGAACCGATTGACGAAAAATTGCTGCTCACTGCCACCACAAGCGCCATGAAAATTGTCGAATCACAGGCCAAAAACGGGCTTACCTATACGCCGCTGCAGGTGGCTTCTTTCGTTGTCGATATTTATGGGGCTATGATTAAAGAGATACTTGACGGCAAACAATCCTCATCGCAAGGTGGAAGCTTAACCGATTCACAGGATGATAATCGTGCAGGACATCGAAAGGCGCGTGCTTGAATTTGTGGCTTTGGCAAGCCCTGTTAATTCGAACCGGCCCCGCTGTTCATGCAACGTCAAACCCGTTTCATCGGCCAGTTTAGATGCTGCTGTGCGCCTGTTGGATACTATCCCAATGCGTGGCAAAACCTATGAGCGGCCTGCGCCAGGCCGGATCGTGATGGGGGCAGCACCTTGGGTGCGCCGCATGATGGAGTTGGAAGGGCAAGGCTGAATTCTGGCTTTCTGGCTTTCTGGCTTGCCCTAAACACGCACAGGTTCGGCCTTTGGTTTTTTGCCGTTTTATTTCTTCTAAGTCTATGATTTAACATGGTTATAGTGGATAACTTCCGAACATGTGCAACATGTGCGTGTTTGCACAGGTTCGGTGGCTTAACCTGTGCGTTGCAAAGGCCAAGATGATGCTTCAAACACGTATAAAAGCCTTATTCGAATGGGGTTTAAGCCACTTCGATGGCAAAGGTGCCGGTGCCACCCCAACTGTCGCGCCAGTGCCACCAACTGTCCGAAATGCCACACCATCGCCAACCGCCAATTTTAAGGTGCAAGCCGTTGAAACTCCCACGCAATCCCTCAAAATCCCCTTTAATCCCGCCTCTTTGCCCAGTGCCACCCATCCTGTCGTCTCACAGAACCCCCGCGATATTGAAACCCTTCGCGCCATCATGAAGGCCCTGCGTACGCCGGTGAGCGGTTGCCCTTGGGACTTGGAACAGAATTTTAAGACGATCGCGCCCTATACAATCGAGGAAGCCTATGAGGTGGCCGACGCCATTGAACGAGGCTCTATGGCCGATCTTTGCGATGAGTTGGGAGATCTTTTGCTGCAGCCGATTTATCATGCCCAAATGGCAACTGAGGCCGGTGAATTCACTTTTGATGATGTGATTGAGGCTGTGGTGACGAAAATGATCAGGCGGCACCCTCATGTGTTCGGTGATGCAGCGGCAAAAGCATCGGGTGTGAGCAAAGGTTTCTGGGAGGAAAACAAGGCCAAGGAACGCAGCTCCAAAGGCCAGCACAGCGAAGCGACATTAAATGGTGTTGCCTTGGCCCTGCCCGGATTAACACGGGCTGTTAAGTTACAATCCAAGGCCGCCAAAGTTGGATTTGATTGGCCTTCGGTTGATAATGTTTATGACAAAGTTGCGGAAGAAATTGCCGAGTTTCGCGAAGCGCCGGCGGATCAAAAGACCGAGGAATTTGGTGACTTGTTGTTTGCTTTGGCCAATGTGGCCCGCCATTTAGGCATTGACCCTGAGGCAGCTGTGCGCAGCACCAACGCGAAATTTGAACGGCGCTTTGCCTTTATAGAAGCAGAACTGGCCAAACTCGGCAAAGGGCCGAAGCAATCTAATTTGGAGGAGATGGACGCGCTTTGGGATAAAGCTAAATTGGCCGAGCGCTAAGGGTGAATTTTTTCGCCTTTGGCGAGCATGGTCACAAATTCAGTAATTTTTCGCGCCCGCGTTTCGGTTTTTTTGACCGCATTAATGCGGTAGAGAATGGTATAGCGGTTTTGCCGATTTAATGTATCAAAAAAGGCTGCCGCCAGTGTGTTGGAATTTAATGCTTGCATAAAATCGTCAGGAATTTCGATGGTGGCTGAACCAGCATAGGCTTTGTGCCATTGGCCGTTTGCTTTTGCTTGGACAATAGCTGCCAGCCCCTCTTCCCGCATGCGCCCATTTTGAATGAGTGCGGCGACTTTATCTCGATTGATTTTCGACCACGGGCTTGCAGGTTTTCGCGGCGTAAAACGTTCAGTGAAATGGGTTTCGTCGAGTGATTTTTTAACGCTGTCAATCCAGCCAAAACACAAAGCGACTTCAACGGCCTGAGCATAGTTTAAGGTTTGTTCGGCAGCAGATTTTTTGGCGAGCTTCAGCCAAATTTCTGTTTCGCTTTTGCCAAACTGCGTTAACCATTTTTCAAATTCTTGTGTAGATAAAAAAAGAATGGGTTCAGGCATTCATCAACTCTAAAACCTTTCGCACAGTGTTCATGTTTCTGGCCGTGCCGTGTTCAGTTCCTGGGATCTTCAATTTTGATTTTCCCATGCCAGAAGGATAATAAATATGCAAAACGCCTTCACGGATGGCGATCAATTCATCAGTGTGGTGTTTGGCTTTAAAGGCAATATCAGCGGGTGGCGTTTCATCGAGCAAAATTACCATATGTTTATTTGCTTCAACGTTTGGGAATGGGCTGTCAGAGATCACAGCGTTAAGCTCTTCTGCCGTTCTCATAAAAACCGGAACTTTTTTGTTTAAAAATTTTTCCAGTTTATCGGCTAACATCGCGCCAACTTCGATTGAAGCCTTATTCGATTCAAAAACGATATTTCCGCTTGCGATATAAGTTTTTATATTTTCAAAACCCAAAGCGGCGCACATAGTTTTAACATCGGCCATTGGCAAAGCGCCCGTGCCTCCAACGTTTACAGCGCGCAAGAACGCTGCATAGCGCGACATTATTTTTTGACCTTCATGGCTTTGCCGAATTTAGCTTCAGCTTGGCCTGCGGTGTCATCATCCAAACGCAAAGTCAGTTTCGTACGCCCATCATCATAAACTTTGCGGTCAATCACTTCACCACGTTGGTGCGCCCAAGCAATTCCCTTGCCATCTGAGGGATCTAAAGTTATTTCATAAAGCTTGCTGGATTTGGCCAAGCGTAGCTCTACCAAATCAAGCAGATGCGCAATTCCATCGCCGTTCAGCGAAGACACCAGCGCCACATCAGCACGGCGCTCAGCTTTGGCGAGCATTGCCGCTTTGCCTGCATCATCAAGCAGATCAGATTTGTTCCACACTTCAATAATATGGCCGCGTTTTTCTTCGGAAAGGCCAAGTTCTGCCAATACCAAATTTACATCATGGGCTTGGGCTTCGGTTTCATCATGCGAAATATCACGCACATGCAACACAATGTCAGCTGAAAGAACTTCTTCCAATGTGGCCCTAAAGGATGCAATCAAGGTTGTGGGTAATTCTGAAATAAAGCCCACAGTGTCAGACACAATAATTTGTCTGCCGCTTTCCATGGTGATATTGCGCATGGTTGGATCAAGCGTTGCAAACAGCAGATCTTTGGCAAAAACATTTGCATTGGTAAGCTTGTTGAACAGCGTTGATTTTCCGGCATTGGTATAACCCACCAAAGCCACGATTGGATAAGGCACGCGCTCCCTGCCCTTGCGGTGCAGATCTCGCGTTCTCACCACTGTTTCGAGCTCGCCTTCAATCTTGCTGATGCGCTCTTCAATAAGCCGCCTGTCCATTTCTAATTGGCTTTCACCGGGGCCGCCTAAAAAGCCAAAGCCGCCGCGCTGGCGTTCAAGATGGGTCCAAGACCGCACGAGGCGCGATTTTTGATATTGCAAATGGGCAAGTTCAACTTGCAAAGCGCCCTCTTTCGTAGTTGCGCGCCTGCCGAAAATTTCAAGAATAAGTCCCGTGCGATCAAGAACTTTGCAGCCCCAGGCTGTTTCAAGGTTGCGTTGTTGGATGGGTGAGAGCTGAGAGTTGACCACAACCAGTTCGGCTTCGGTTTCCTTAACCAACTCAGCAAGTTCGGCCACCTTGCCTGTGCCGATATAGGTTCCGGGCTTGGGAGCCACCAGCGGCGCAATTATCGAGCGCTCAATTTCAAGATCAATGGCATCGGCCAGCCCCATGGCTTCGGCCAACTTAGATGCGGCAGTTCTATCCCAAGCGCTTTTGGCCTTGTTGGATTTACGCTCGACATGCAACACAATAGCGCGTGTTGCATCGGGGCCCTCTTTCTGGAAATCAACTCCAGTGCCGGAAACTTTAATTTTCACTATTGGTGCTGCTCGTCGTCAAACAGGCTGATCGGCGCGCCCGGCATGATGGTTGAAATGGCGTGTTTGTAAACCAGCTGTGAAACGCCGTCACGGCGTAACAACATGCTGAAATTATCGAACCAGGTGATGATGCCTTGAAGTTTTACACCGTTCACCAAAAACACCGTAACTGGAACTTTCGATTTCCGAACGTGATTGAGAAACGTGTCTTGTAAGTTTTGTTGCTTTTCTTGCGCCATGATTGATCCATTGTTTTTGTTTTGCGCTGCAGTGCGGGATAGCACACTAGCAGATTTGTTTAATTTGGCGAAATTCTATTCAGTTGCCTCGTCTGATTCCTTTGTGACGAGACCTATCGTCTTGATTTTACGATGCAAAGCCGATCTTTCCATACCAATAAAGTTTGCCGTACGAGAGATGTTTCCGCCAAATCGTGACAATTGTGCGGCAATATAGTCCCGTTCAAACATATCGCGGGCATCACGCAAAGGCAGACTTAACAATCGGTCGTGCATAACGCCAGTGTTTACGGCCGGCGTTTCAGCGGCAACATGGGCCGCAGAAATTTCTTCGGCCTGCTCGCCTGAGGCCAAAATCATCACGCGTTCTACATTGTTGCGCAGTTCGCGCACGTTGCCTGGCCATTCGCGTGTTTGTAAAACCGCAATGGCATCGTTTGAAAACTTTCTCTGCGGTTGGCCTGAAGCTGATGCATAGGATTTAGAAAAGAAATCAATTAAATCGGGAATGTCTTCACGGCGATCACCCAAGGGGGGCACCGCAATGGGAACAACACCCAACCTGTGGTAAAGGTCTTCCCTAAATTTCTGTGCTGAAATCAGCGAGGGTAGATCGCGCGATGTTGATGTGATGATGCGAACGTCCACTTTAACTTTTTTTGAACCACCCAATCTTTGAAAGGTCTGCTCGACCAGAACCCTTAAAACCTTACCTTGGGTTTCAATTGGCATATCGGCGATTTCGTCAATGAACAACGTGCCGCCGTGGGCTTCTTCTAACGCGCCGATGCGGGTTGGTGCATCATCTTTGGTTTCAACGCCGAACAACTCTTCTTCCATTCGTTCAGGGGCCATGCTTGCACCATTCAGCACGACGAATGCGCGATCAGCACGCTGCGATGCGCCATGCAACGCACGGGCGGTCAATTCTTTGCCGCTTCCCATCGGTCCAGTTATCAACACTCGGCTATTGGTGGGGGCAATTTTTTTTATCGCAAGACGCAATTGGCGCATGGGCGCAGATTGCCCAAGCAATTCCAGATCAAGGCCCGCCCTGCCCTTTAAATCCTCGTTCTCGCGTTTCAATCGTGATGTTTCTAAGGCTCGATTAACAACCAAGATCAGTCGATCGGCATTAAACGGCTTTTCAACATATTCATATGCGCCACGTTTAATTGCAGCGACGGCCGTTTCAATATTGCCATGGCCCGAAATGATAACAATTGGCAAAGTTGGGTGGAGTTGTTTTATTTCAAGCAGAAGATCTAAACCATCAAGTCTGGAACCTTGCAACCAAATATCAAGAATGATCATCGATGGCTTGCGCAGCGCCACCTCGGCCAAGGCAGCATCAGAATTATGAGCAAGACGTGTTTCAAAACCTTCGTCTTGCAGAATACCCGCAGTTAACTCTCGGATATCGGCTTCGTCATCGACAATTAAAATATCTGCAGCCATTATGCCTTTTCCATGTGAAGCGCGTGCTGAGCAGCAAATTCAAGTGTAACCGTCGCTCCATGCCCGTTGGCAGAGTCGGTTAAGCGCAATTTGCCACCATGTTCTTCCATAATCCGTTTGACGATTGCAAGGCCAAGCCCTGTGCCTTTTTCGCGCGTGGTCATATAAGGTTCGGCCAACCGGTTGCGATTTTCTATGGGCAGGCCAATGCCATTATCAGTTACGGTGAGAACGGGATAATCTTCGCTCATTCCCGTTTGTATCGAAATTAAGCCACGCTCTGTCTGATCGGTGCGTGCCTCAATGGCTTCACGAGCGTTTTTAACCAAATTGGTAATGGCCTGCGACAGAAGCCTGCGATCAAACGGGAAGACCAATGCGGGCTGTGATAAATCCAGTTCGATATCAATATCAGAGGCCGAAACACGCTGGAGCACGGTTGCTTCTCGTACCAAATCGTTCAGATTATTCAGTTCCGGTACCGCCGACGGCATGCGCGCGAATGATGAAAATTCATCAACAATGCGGCCCAAATCACCAACTTGGCGGATGATTGTGTCGGTGCATTGTTCAAAGACGTGTTTGTCGGTGGTGATCTCTTTTAAATATTTTCGCTTCAAGCGTTCCGCAGACAGCTGAATGGGGGTCAACGGATTTTTAATTTCGTGGGCAATGCGCCGCGCGATGTCAGACCACGCAGAATTTCGCTGGGCTGAGACCAGTTGGGTTATATCATCGAAGGTTAACACATGGCCGTGTTCAGTTTGTCCGCCAAGTTCCGTGGTAATTCGCACGATGAAGGACACATCTTGCCCTTTGATTTTCATATCCACCTGGCCATCAGCAGAACCATTTGGTCGAGACAGAGACAGTTGATACAAGTCATTAAATTCTGGAAGCGCTTTTTCCACGGCCAATCCCATCACTTCAACGTCGGTTCGACCTAGATGTGAAAGTGCCGAGCGATTGACCAATGAAATTTTTTGATTTGCATCAATGCCTACAACGCCCGCGCTTACGCCTTCAAGCATCGCTTCAGTAAATCGGCGGCGTTCGTCGAGTTGTTCGTTGGTTTTGACCAATTGGTCGCGGCTGGATGCAATTTGATCTGTCATCAAATTGAATGTGCGCGAAAGTGTTTGCAGATCGCCCGGCCCGTCGATCACTTTAACTTTTGCATTGAAATCGCCACGTGCCACATCACGTGAGGCGTTCAACAACCGAACGACAGGGGCAACCAATCGATCAGAAAACCACATGCCAGCCCAAATCGCCGCCAACAGAAAAATAAGGGCAACAAGGGCATAGACCAACCCGAATGTAAGCTGAACGCCCACGCGTTGTTTTTGCAAAAGATCATATTCAGCCTTGGCATCGCGGGTTTTGGTGAGTTGATCAATGACCGTCGGTGAGACCAATCGATAGATATACAGATAGTCTGACGGATAACCCTGTAATTTCATCAGTGCGCGGATTAAATTGCCGCCGCGCCCAGGGGGCAACAAAACAATATCACCCTTTTCAGCTTGGGCGATGGCATCTTCGTTGGGCACAATAAATTGCACAGAATCATTCGCCGTCACGTTGGCTTCAACGCGCTTGGTAGTGGGGTCAAAGACAAAAATTCCTGCCAAATTACGCAATGCTTCATGGCGCGCGATGCGGCGCAAATAGGTTGGCCTGTCGTTGTTAAAATCTGGCAGTTGTTGCACCAGATCAGATGCAATGTTTGCAAGGTCGTTGCGTGTTGCCTCAGATGCGTTGGTTAGATACGCATCGGCCACGGTGGAGGCGGTTTCGACGATGGCGCGGGTTCGGTCTGAAAACCAACTGTCTAGGCCGCGGTTAAGTGTTACCCCAGCAAACGCAGCAACCAACAAGGCCGGCACAATTGCAACAACGCTGAAAAGCGAAACCAATCGAATATGCAGGCCAGCGCCAGCCGTGCCCTTTTTACGCTCCCAAAATAGATGGAGAATTTGAACGATGATCATAATGATCATCATCAAAACAATTGCCCCATTTGCAAAAAGCATATTGCTGATGTTGTCGCTGGATGGCTTTATGGGCGTCACACCAGTGAGCAAGAGGAAAGTGGCAAAGCCAATAATGGTGCCACTGCCAACCAAGGCGACGGCCGCCCACCCCGATAGAGCACGCAGACGTTTGGAGATTATGATATCGGCCGGTTTCAACATTTCGACATTATGCCCATAACTGTGGCAAAAATCCAACAGTTAGTGATGCAAATATATCACGAAGATGCTCATCTTATTCTTGAGCGAATCCACGTATCATATTGATATTATGTTGTTTAATCTTCGATCGGAGGGTATTTCGATTTATGCCCAAAATATCCGCTGATTTCAGCTGATTGCCTCTGGTTGCAGAAAGTACGGCTCGGATAAGCGGAGGTTCAACCTCTTCTAAAATTCGATCATAGAGACCATCGGGTGGCAGTTTGTTGCCAAAGCCCGTGAAATATTTTGCGAAATAGCTTTCCATAAATTCGTGAATGGTGTCGGCGTCGTTGTTTTGCGATTCAGATTTTGCCTGCAAAATCGTTTGCCCTGAAAGTTCGTGTTCAACCGACGCCACGTTGATCACGTCATCAATCTCCATGGCGATCAGTCGCTTGATCATGTTTTCAAGTTCACGCACGTTTCCCAGCCAGCGGTGAGTTCGAAGTTTTTCAATGGCCTCTGGCGCAATGTCTTTTGCGGGCAATCCGTCTTTTGTTGCGGTGACAAGAAAGTGTTTCACCAGATCAGGGATATCTTCAGTTCTCTCCCTTAGTGGCGGCAAGCGAACGGGAACAACATTCAATCGGAAGAATAGGTCTTCACGAAACAGGCCTTGAGCAATCAACTGGCGTAAATCTCGATGGGTTGCTGTGATAATTCGAACATTGGCGCGAATGGGCGCGTTGCCGCCCACGCTGGTAAATTCTCCTTGCTGCAACACGCGCAACAAACGGGTTTGGGCCTCTAGGGGCATATCACCAATTTCATCTAAAAACAGCGTGCCGCCCTCAGCTTGTTCAAATCGGCCCGGCATACGCGAAGACGCGCCTGTAAATGCGCCCTTCTCGTGGCCGAAAAGTTCAGACTCAATCAATTCACGTGGAATTGCCGCCATGTTGACGGCGACAAAGGGCCCGCGCTTGCGCTTGCCAAAATCATGCAAGGCGCGAGCTACAAGTTCTTTGCCTGTGCCGCTTTCGCCGATGATTGTCACCGTCAAGTCAGTCAGGGTGAGGCGCGCGATTATGCGATAAATTTCCTGCATCGCAGCAGAGCGCCCGATGATGGGCAAATGTTCAGATCGTTCATCCATCTTGATGGGAGGTGATTTGCTGGCCTGCTCAAGGGCACGGGAAACTGCTTGCAGCAACACATTAAGATCAAAAGGCTTTGGCAAATAATCATATGCACCAAGTTCGGTGGCACGGATTGCAGTCATAATGGTATTTTGGGCGCTCATTACAATGATGGGCATTTTGGGCCGCATTTTTTTGATGCGCGGCATCATCTCAAAGGCATTTTCATCGGGCAGTATAACATCAGTGATTACAATATCGCCCTGCCCTTCAGCAACCCACCGCCAAAGTGCGGTTGCCGTGGCGGTGGAGCGCACGCTATAACCAGCACGCGTTAGGGCTTGGGTAAGCACCGTGCGAATGGCGCTATCATCATCAGCCAAAAGAACAGTTTTTGCAGACATGGCGTTTATTCCTCGCTCTGTTTTTGTAATGGCAACAACACACGAAACGTGGTCCCGCGGGGCCGATCGATGCATTCAACAACACCACCGTGGTCGCGCACAATTTTGGCCACTAACGCAAGACCCAGCCCTTTGCCTTGGGTTTTCGATGTGATGAAGGGATCAAAAATATGTGGCCTGATATCGTCGCTTACGCCGGGGCCGTCATCATGCACGCAAACTTCCAACGGCAAGGAAACCCGCTCAGAATTGCCGGGCACAGAAAGTTTCATCCCAGGCCTGAAGGCTGTTGTGAGGTGAACTTCGCCGCCGGTTGGCGTCATGGCTTCCACAGCATTTTTTGCCAGATTTAAAAACACTTGTACCAGTTGGTCGTGGTTGCCGCTGACAGGCGGCAAGGATGGATCATAGTCTTCGCGCAGAACAATGCCGCTATCTGACCCAAAAGCGACAAGCTGTTTTACACGGTCCAACACAACGTGGATGTTGATCGGCTTTTTTTCGAGCGGCCTTTCATCGGAAAACACTTCCATTTGGTCAACCAGATTGCGAATGCGTTCGGTTTCGTCGCAGATCAACCTTGCCAAAGCCCGATCTGCTTCATCAAGCGAAGGTTCAAGCAGTTGGGCAGCGCCACGAATGCCTGAGAGCGGGTTTTTTATTTCGTGTGCCAGCATTGTGGCCATGCTGGAAACAGAACGCGCTGCACCCCTGTGTGATAGTTGCAGATCAAATTTTTGGGCCATCGATCGGCGCAGCAGCATGACCATAACCTGCCCAGAGGAATCGACAATGCTTGTGGTTTGAAGGTCTATAATTCTTTCGCCACCTAAACGCGGCGTGCCGATGGCGATGGCATATTCGTTGACCACGCCATTTTCGAGGCGCACTTTTTCCACAGCTTCCAGCACAGGGCTGCCAAACGACACCAAATCGGCAAGCTTGTGCTTTTGTAATGCCGAAACGCTGGTTTGGAAAAAATCTTCGCAAGCACCATTGGCCAAGATGATTGCGTTGCTCTCATTCAAGATGAAAAGCGGATTGGGCAAGGCCTCAAAGATGGCGCGCAGATCAGGCACAGAACTGTTCATGCGGCAAGGCTTTCGTTTTCTTGGCAGAGCTGAAACAACTTTATAATCAACGCGGTTACCTTCGCATTTTTGCTTTCTGAAAGAATAGTGCCGCGCAATTCAATAAGTTTTGCATCGTCAAAATAGCCGTGTTTAAAGAGCCGCAAAATTGTCCAGCCAATGTGTTTGCGAAAGGTTTTGTTGCCCAGCTCTGCGCCGTAAAGTTGCAAAGTTTCTTCTTGCTGGCACAAAACGATGTTCATCATTTTCAATAGAGTGGGTTCTGCCGCGCCCGATCCTTGCGTAAGGCCTTCGGCAATATGGCCTGGCCACCATGGCCTGCCATAGGCACCACGACCAATCATTACGCCATCTGCGCCAGAAAGTTTCATCATGGTGCGGGCATCATCAACTGAATCACCGTCGCCGTTGGCGATCAATGGAATTTTGATTTGCTCGCGAACCGCGCGGATGGCCTTCCAATCTGCTTTGCCAGTATAGAATTGGCAGCGCGTTCTTCCGTGGACAGTAATTAGAGCAATTCCGGCCGCTTGGGCCCGTTTTGCAAGTTCGGGCGCGTTTTGGCTGTTGTCATCCCAACCCAAACGCATTTTGAGGGTGACGGGAATACCAACCGCAGCGACAGTGGCTTCGATTAAGGTCAGCGCATGGTCTAAATTTCGCATCAGGGCCGAGCCAGAAAGACCACCCGTCACCTGTCTGGCCGGACAACCCATGTTGATGTCGATAATATCTGCGCCAAGCCCTTGGGCAACTTTGGCACCCTCGGTCATCCAATGGGCTTCTCGTCCAGCAAGCTGAATGACAAAGGGCGTTATTTTGTTGGCACCCGAGGCGCGACGCACCATGTCTTTGCGGTTGTTTACCAATTCTTCGCTGGCCACCATTTCAGACACTACCAAGCCGGCACCGGAGAGATGTGCTGCTTGCCGAAACGGTTCATCGGTTACGCCAGACATCGGCGCCAAGAACACATTGTTCCTTGTGACTAAGTTTCCAACCCTTATGCTCATAAAATAGGCACCAACGTCAATCGATTAAATATTACGCAATGTTACGCTGCAGTGCAGCAGGGTCAAGTAAATTCTTAGCCCCCATTTGATTTTTTCTTGAGCTGCTTTAAGGCTTAAAAAATGAGAGTGGCAGCAGTAATTGTGGCAGGCGGCACGGGAACGCGCGCTGGTGGCGACAAACCCAAACAATACCAGTTGATTGGTGGCAAACCTGCTATTTGGTGGACATTGAAGGCCTTTTTAACTCACCCTTTGATCAACCATGTGCAAGTTGTAATGGGGCAAGACCATCAACATGAGTTTTCTGCTGCAACATTCGATTTGCCTTTGCCTACCCCTGTGGTTGGTGGCAGCTCGCGCCAAGAATCGTGCCGCATTGGGGTTGAGGCGTGCTTTCAATCTGAACCCGATTATGTTTTGATTCATGATGCCGCCCGCCCTTTTATTAGCCACGAAGCCATTGATTCTGTATTGGCCGGCCTCAAAATTGCAGATGCGGTTATCCCCGGAATAGCTGTTGCTGATACGCTAAAGTTCGCGCCAAACGGCGTTATCGCGCGCACCGTTGATCGAGGCTCTCTCTATGCTGTGCAAACGCCGCAAGGGTTTGACTATCAAAAAATTTTGGCAGCTCATCGCGCGGCAGCACGAGACAATCAGTTAGGGCTGACCGACGATGCTGCTGTGGCTGAATATGTTGGCATGAAAGTTCATGTTGTAAATGGTGATCCACGCAATCAAAAGTTAACAACGCAACTGGACATCACCATCGCGAATGAAAAATTGATGCAGCAAAAATTTCTTGAATTGCCAGATGTGCGTGTGGGCCAAGGCATTGATTTTCATATTTTTGAAAAGGGAAAAAGTGTTCGGCTTTGCGGCGTGGATATTCCTTTTAGTTTTAAGTTGAAAGGCCATTCAGACGCCGATGTTGTTTTGCATGCTTTAACAGACTCGATTTTAGGCACAATCGGTGAAGGTGATATTGGAACTCACTTTCCGCCCAGCGATATGCAGTGGAAAAATGTTGATTCAAAACTATTTGTTGAAAAAGCGATGGCGCTTTTGCAGGCCAAAGGGGGAATTATTGCCAATGTTGATATTACCATCTTGGCCGAAGCCCCAAAAATCAGCCCGCATATTGCTGCAATGAAATTGGTTTTAGCATCCCTGCTCCACGTCAACATCGAACGCATCGCGGTTAAGGCAACAACCACTGAGAAGATGGGTGCTATCGGCCGCAAAGAGGGCATGGCTGCCTTTGCTGCCATAACAGTTCGGTTGCCGGCATGACGGTGGCCCATCAAGTGTTCACAGAACTTCTCGCACGCGGCCAAATTCTTGTTACGGCAGAAAGTTGCACTGGGGGAATGGTTGCTGCAGCAATAACGGATATTGCAGGATCATCTGCTATTTTTGATCGCGGTTTTGTTACCTATTCCAATGTGGCAAAGCACGACATGTTGGGTGTTCCTAACGGGCTTTTGGAAACGCATGGCGCAGTTTCGCAAGCCGTTGCAATCAGCATGGCGCAAGGTGCATTGAAAAATTCAAAGGCAACAATTGCAATTTCGATTACCGGCATTGCAGGGCCAACAGGTGGCACTGAAATTAAGCCCGTTGGATTGGTGCATTTTTGTTGTTCCACCGCCCAACAAGGCGATCGCCATGAACGAATGATTTTCTCAGGTGATCGCGGACAAGTGCGCACAGCTGCGTGCAATCACGCCCTAACAATGATTCTTCAGATACTTTTACTTGGCTAAACTGTTGGATAAATGGATTGGCCACGCAATTCAAAAGCGTCAAGAATGCGCTGGGCACCTATTTTCATAAATCCGCCAGCAGCAACTTGCAGCAACATGTTTTTAAACTGATAGTCGATTTCGACACTGATATTTGACTGCGTTGGCGACAATGAAACGATTTTCCACACGGCCTGCAAAGATTTTACGGGGCCATGATCAGATGTCGCAGTAACAGTTTTTGCATCAGCGTCTGCCACGACACGGCTGGTAAAACTTTCATTGATTTTCATGCGTTCATAAGCAACCGAAAGATCAGCAGAAAATTCTGATATATTGCCTTGGCGCAAAACATCACCACGAATGGTTGATCTGTTCACCATAGGAACGAAGTCTTTGTAAGAGCCAACATCAGATGCAATGGCAAAGGCCTGATCAGCCGACAGAGACACACTCTTTTCAACGCGGAGAAATGCCATTAATGCGACAGCCTTGCCGCTCTCAAACGCGCAAAATCATCGCCAGCGTGATGTGATGAGCGCGTGAGCGGTGATGATGACACCATCAGAAAGCCCTTGGCATAGGCCGTGGTTTCATAAGATTTAAATTCATCAGGGGTGACAAAGCGATCAATGGCCGCGTGCTTGCGGCTTGGCTGCAAATATTGGCCGATGGTGATAAAATCAATGCCAGCTGACCGCATGTCGTCCATCACTTGCATCACCTGTTCACGGGTTTCGCCCAAGCCCACCATGATGCCAGATTTGGTGAACATGTTGCGATCAAGTTCTTTCACGCGCTGGAGCAAACGCAGTGAATGGAAATAACGTGCACCCGGGCGAATTTTTAAATAAAGCGCGGGAACGGTTTCCAAATTGTGATTGAACACATCTGGCCCGGCTTCCACCACCCGCTCAAGTGCGCCATCTTTTTTTAAAAAGTCTGGTGTTAAAATTTCAATTGTTGTTGTTGGTGTTGCAGCGCGGATGGCTTTGATGGTGCGCACAAAATGATTGGCACCTCCATCATCCAGGTCATCGCGATCAACCGATGTAATCACACAATGGGCGAGGCCCATGCGGGCAACCGCATCGCCCACGCGCGAAGGTTCATCACCGTCCAAAGCATCAGGCAAACCGGTTTTCACATTGCAGAAGGCGCATGCCCTTGTGCATGTGTCGCCCATAATCATGAACGTGGCATGTTTTTTAGACCAGCATTCGCCGATGTTGGGGCAGCCAGCTTCTTCGCACACTGTGACCAGTTTATGATCGCGAACAATCTTCTGCGTTTCCGTATAAATTGCAGAACCAGGTGCTTTTACTCTTATCCAATCGGGTTTGCGCAGCAACGGCGTTTCTGGGCGATTGGCTTTTTCCGGATGGCGCGGGCGCGCGATTGTGTCAATAATGTTGGCCATCTAGCGGCCGCGAAAAATGCGAAGAATGAATAGCAATACAATCGCGCCAGCGGCTGAGACAATTAAATTGCCCCAGAACCAACCATGGAAAATTTCGCCCAAATGAATGTTAAATTTGTCTGCTGCAAAAAAGCCGATCCAAGAACCAACAAGACCAATAATCAAATTCCACAACAAGCCGCCGCGTCCACCCATCACTTTGTGGGCAAGCCAACCGGCTAAAATGCCAATAATAACTGTGCCCCAAAAATGCACATCACCCAACTGCATCATTTTATCCATGGTCATATCCCCTTAGTGAAGAATTCTAGCGACGATCATCACAATGATGGCACCAATGGTTGCTGTTGCAATGTCACGCCCCAATTCATTGCGAATGCCAAGATTAATGCCAGCGCGATTTAACACAAAAGAACCCACGAATGAGCCCAATACGCCGCTGATCAAATATTGCACAATGCCATAACCACCAACCACCCAAGAGGCCAGCCAGCCCGCAAGCAGGCCCATGATCACAGCAATTATCAGATTTTTTTGATCCATCTCACAACCCTCATTCGCAAGGTGAGATATGGCCTAGTGGCCCTAGAGTTTCAAGACTTCACTTTGTCCAGAACTTCAGTGTTTCGTCTTGTTGCTGTTGGGTTTGTTGGGGCATGGATGATTCTTCACTGGCTGATAGAGCTGCCATGCCAGCAAAGCCCAACACGGTGAAAACAGCGGGCTTTACAATGCCGCCAACGATGGCGCCTGTCAGCAAGCCTTTCAAGCTTTTGCCGCGGCCAAACCACATGGCACAAATCACAGCGCCAAACACCGCCAATACGATGTCGAGCATATCCATCTGTTCAATGAAGCTATCCATGGCGCAATGATGCGCCAGAGAAGTTACTTACATATGAATAACGCGGCCGTAAGCGTCGAGAACGCTTTCATGCATCATTTCTGAAAGGGTTGGATGTGGGAACACTGTGTGCATCAGTTCTTGCTCAGTGGTCTCTAACCCCATGGCGATGACATAGCCTTGGATCAATTCAGTCACTTCAGCGCCCACCATATGTGCGCCAAGCAAGCGGCCAGTTTTGGCATCGAAGATTGTTTTGATCAGGCCTTGGTCTTCACCCAATGCGATGGCTTTACCGTTAGCCAAGAATGGGAATTTGCCGACTTTTACTTCAAAGCCAGCAGCCTTCGCCTTGGCTTCGGTTAAGCCAACGGAGGCTACCTGAGGGTGGCAATAGGTGCAGCCGGGGATTTGATCTTTCTTCATCGGGTGGGCATCAAGCCCTTTGATTTTTTCAACGCAGATCACACCTTCATGCTCGGCCTTGTGGGCCAACATGGGTGGGCCTGCCACATCGCCAATGGCATAGAGGCCTGCAATGTTTGTGCGCCCATAGCCATCGGTGACAACACAACCCTTTTCAGTTTTGACGCCCAAGGTCTCTAACCCTAAGCCTTCGATATTGCCCACAACGCCCGTGGCGGCGATGATACGATCAACCGTGATGGTTTCAGTTTTTCCGGCTGTTTCAATGGTTGCCGTGACGCTGTTGGCAGCCTTGGCCAGACTTGCCACTTTAGATGAAAGTTTGAACTTAAGCCCATGCTTTTCCAACTGCTTTTGGGCAAATTTGCTGATTTCAACATCTTCCACCGGCATGATTTGATCCATGATCTCAACCACAGTCACATCAACGCCCATAGAATTGTAGAACGACGCAAACTCAATGCCAATGGCACCTGAGCCTACGACCAGAAGAGACTTTGGCATTTCCGCTGGCACCATGGCCTCAAAATAGCTCCACACCAATTTGCCGTCATGTTCCAAACCGGGCAACACCCGTGGCCTGGCGCCGGTGGCAAGAATAATATTTTTGGCGGTGTACGTCCCTGCCCCCAAGGTGCCTTTGGGCGGCGGGTTTTGCGGTTGCACCACAGGCTTTTTGGAATCGCTCACAATCACTTCGCCGGGCTTGGTGATCTTCGCTTCGCCCCAGATGATTTGCACTTTGTTCTTTTTGAGAAGTCCATTGACCCCCATAGTCAGGCGCGCCGAAACAGCGCGTGAGCGGGCCACAACTTTTGTTGCATCATATTTCAGGTTATCCGCCGATAGGCCATAGTCTGCGGCGTGTTTCATGTATGTGTAAATTTCGGCTGATCGCAGCAAGGCTTTGGTGGGAATGCAGCCCCAGTTCAAACAAATGCCGCCCAGATGTTCGCGTTCGACCAATGCCACTTTGAAACCCAGTTGGGCCGCGCGAATGGCTGTGACATAGCCGCCCGGGCCAGCGCCGATAACGATGAGGTCGTAGGATTGTTCAGTCATTCTAATGGTCGCCTTTCAAGCGATTGCGTTTTATCGTCACCGCGCAAATACCTCGGCGCGGGTGAGAGTAACTTTGAGCGAAGGCAGGATGACATCTTCGTCCTTGGGAATTTCCACATCGCGCCAGCCGCCGCTGGGCGTGCGCGTGGATAGTGTCACAACCTCGGTGTCAGGATCGACGTAGAGGATAGCTTCAAGCGACCGGATCGCGCGATACTCAGGCAGCTTCACATCCGTATCTTTACGCCGCGTCGAGGGCGACAAGATTTCAACGATCAACTTGGGATCGTCAAACTGCTTAAGCTTATCATTTTCGGGACCATCGCGACCGCAGAATACCGAAACATCGGGATATCGCAGCGACAGA
>JAYUHQ010000222.1:0-1505 GCA_043766895.1 Aestuariivirga sp. | reverse complement strand
CCAGTTCAGGTCAGAAGCTCTGTGACACAGGCTTCAAGATTTTTTATCAGATGTTCGATTTGGGCTTCAGTCGTTGAAGGGCAAATCAACATCATATTGTGGAACGGTGTGATCACCACACCGCGATTAAGCAGAAAGTGATGCACCGCTTGGTCAACAGGCTGGTGAATCACTTGGGCAGCTTCAAAGCCATTGTCTGGAGGTTTCTCCACACACATGAATTCAACGCGCGAGCCTACGCGTGTAATGTGCCATGGCAAGGAATGTTTGTTGATGAGATCGGCAATGCCACGCTCTAAACGCTGGGCCCGTATGATCAAGGTTTCAAAAACTTGATCGGTGAAAAATGTTTCCAGCGTGGTTTTGATCAGTGCCAGTTGAATGCGGCTGCCCGACAGGGTTGTGCCGATGCCCGAACGGCCGGGGCCGGGGTGTTTTAAATATTCAGCAATGCGCGCCGCCACGTCGGATGAGAAGCCATAAACCGCAGCAGGAATGCCGCCCGCGATGGGTTTGCCAAACACCAAACCATCAGGGACTAGGCCAACTGATTTTGCATAGCCGCCGGGGCTTGAAGTTAACGTATGGGTTTCATCAAAGATCAACAGCGTGCCTGATTTTTTCGTCAGTGTACGGAGGGTTTCGAGAAAGCCTTCATGGGGCAGAACCATGCCCACGTTGGTCATAATCGGTTCGGCCAGCACCAAAGCCACATCTTCATCGCGCAGCGCCGCTTCAAGTGCGGCCACGTCATTAAATTCAATCACTGTGGTGAATTGCGTGAGATCACGCGGCTCGCCCACCAGCCCATCCACCATTTTGATCTGGCCATGATCGGCTGTCACGAATGTATCATCCACACAGCCATGATAGGCGTGGTTGAAAATCAAAATTTTGGTGCGCCCAGTAATGGCTCTGGCCCAGCGGATAACGGCGCGGTTGGCATCTGATGCGGTGGCGGTTACTTGCCAAAACGGCAGGCCAAAACGATCTTCCAACAATGGGCCAACGATTGCTGCATCCGGCGAAGGCAACATGGTGGTGAGGCCACGCGCACCCTCACGGGCCAAACATTCGGCAATGGCTGGCGGGGAATGGCCGAACATGGCGCCGGTGTCGCCCAAACAGAAATCGGCAAGTTCATGGCCATCAACATCATTTAAAGTGCTGCCCGTGGCTTCTTCCACAAACAGGGGGAAGGGCAAATCCCAATCCACCATCCAATGCATGGGAACGCCACGCAGCCAGTTCTGTGAAGCCTTCAGCGAGAGCGCCTGTGATTTTGGGTTACGTTGGACATAGAGCTTTGATTCCCGCTCCAACATTGCCTTTATGGCGCTGTCCGCTATTTTTGACTTCAAGATATGCCTGTTCGTTGTTGACGATGGCTTGCTTCTAGCGGGCGGCGTGGGCTAAACCAACCCCCAAGCTTCGCACTGCAACATTTAAGGGTTAATCATGGGCCGCATCGTTTATGTGAATGGGGAATATTTGGCTGAAAAAGA
>JAYUHQ010000221.1:0-1516 GCA_043766895.1 Aestuariivirga sp. | reverse complement strand
TGGCTTTCACTGAGGTTGTGGCGGTTTCAGCGGCATAGGTTTTAACCATGGCTTCAAGCGCTGCCTTGGAAATGGAATATGCGCCCCAATAGGCGGGCGTTGAATGGGCCACACCAGAGGTTACAAACACGGCGCGACCATGGGGGGCGGCGCGCAGCAGCGGATCAAGCGAACGCAACAAACGATAATTGGCCGTTACGTTGACAGCCATCACATTATCCCACACACTTTGATCAAGATGCGCCACCGGGGTTAGTTTGCCCAACACGCCGGCATTGCCCACCAGAATATCAAGCTTTTTCCACCGCTCAAAAATGGCAGCGCCCAAACGGTCGATGCCCGCGTAATCCGTGATGTTCATCGGCACCAATGTGGCAGAAGAACCTGCGGCTTTTATCTCATCATCCAGTTCTTCCAGCCCGCCTTGGGTGCGGGCGGTGGCGATGATGTGGCAACCCTGTTTGGCCAAAGCCAAAGCATAGGCGCGGCCAAGCCCGCGTGATGCCCCGGTGACAAGGGCTATTTTGCCTTCAAATAATTGGTCCAAAATAATTTACTCACACTCTTAGTTCGTCATTCCGGCGAACGCCGGAACCCAGACTTTCAACAAAACCAGAATTTGAAAGTCTGGGTCCCGACTTTCGTCGGGATGACTGGTTAACGTAATTAAACCGAAGTCCTAACCCGCTTCGGCCAACAGCGACATTTGTTGCTTGCCGCCACTGCCTTCCAAATCTGTCAGATGGGTTGGATAGTCACCCGTAAAACAATGGTCGGTGAATTGTGGATTGGCATTGTCGCGGCCAGCATAGCCTGTGGCTTTGTAAATGCCGTCCACGCTTACGAAAGCCAAAGAATCGACACCCAACAACTTGCGCATTTCTTCAACGCTATGGCTTGCGGCCAGCAGCGATTTTTGTTCGGGCGTGTCGATGCCATAATAATCTGGAAATTTAATCGGCGGGCTGGCAATGCGCATATGCACTTCGCGGGCACCGGCCTCACGCATCATTTGCACAATTTTAATCGACGTTGTGCCGCGCACAATGGAATCATCCACCAATACAATGCGCTTGCCGGCCACAACCGCGCGGTTGGCGTTGTGTTTAAGTTTTACGCCCAATGAACGAATGTGTTGGGTTGGCTCAATAAAGGTGCGGCCCACATAATGGTTGCGAATGATGCCAAGCTCAAAGGGAATGTTCAGTTCTTGGGCAAAACCCAAAGCGGCGGGAACACCAGAATCAGGGATGGGTACAACCACATCTGCTTCAACAGGCGATTCAAGCGCCAGTTGCGTGCCGGTGTTTTTGCGCACGTCATAAACGCTGCGGCCGCCCAAAATTGAATCTGGCCTTGAAAAGTAAATATATTCAAAGATGCAGGGGCGGGCTTGAATTTTGGGGAAGGGACGCAAGCTTTCAACGCCTTCTTCGGAGATCACCACCACTTCGCCATTTTCAACTTCGCGCACAAATTTTGCGCCAATAATATCAAGGGCCACAGTTTCAGAACA
>JAYUHQ010000220.1:0-11191 GCA_043766895.1 Aestuariivirga sp. | reverse complement strand
GTAAGGGTTAAATCATATTGATGTTGGTTGCCCACATTTTTGGTTTGGGTAAACGGCATGTTGCCCTTTAGCGGAAACTCTTTGCCGTTGCATTTTGCCTTAACGTCAATAAACCAAGACGTGGTTTGATAGGCATAAACCATATCACCATTCCACACACAGCCTTTATCAGAGGGCAAGCCCGCTGAAGGCACGGTGAAATTTACAAACTGAATGGTGTCAACGCGCGTGTCGATCACACCCGATTGGGTGGTGCTGAAATTCTTCATGATTGAGTCGCGCAATGAACTTGCGGTGCTTGAAGGGTTTTCAGGCTTCAGCATTAATGCGCCTGAAAAGGCCGATGCCGAAGCGCCCACTTTGCCAACGGCCAAATAATTGGCAGACATTGTGGAAGCATCAGTAAATCCATCAGATTTCACAATCCAACCGCCTGCATATTGCGTGCGCTGTAGCTTGGCACCACCGTTGGGATTGATCAACGCGCCATTGCCATTGACGGCGCAAGATTGGTTGCGGCTGCTGATAAAGCCACCTTGGCCTGCCTCACACACAACTTTGAAAGATTGCTCAATCTGCTTGTCCACAAGGTCGATGCTGAACGTGTCTTTCAAAGACTTATCACGCAACGTGGGCATATCAGCCTTCATCGTGAAATTTACAGTATCGCCAGCATATGCTTGGCCAAAAACCGCAAACAGAAAAAGTGGAGCATAAATAAAACTGCGTTTCATCAGGCTATTCCCCTTTACGTGAATTAAAACTGGCCAAGCAAGTGCGCAACTGTCGCCAAGGGAACTATCATCCAAAACCCAGGTAAGAATCAAGCCCCGCGATGAACTTCAACACCTTTCCAAAAAGCCACATAGCCCTTTATGGGGGATGCGGCAGTTTTGGGCTCGTTATAAACCCACATCGCATTGGCATTGGTTTTGCCATCCACCACCACATCCTTATAGCTGGCCGTGCCTTTCCAAGGGCAAGTGCTTGTGTGGTTTGAATGTGCGAAAAATTCACTTTTTAACGCATCTGGCGGAAAATATGTGTTGTTATCAAACGCAATGCAATTGTCGCTTGCGGCGATAATTTGGCCATTCCATGAGGCAGTGGCTTTTGACATGTGGCTATCCCTTAAAAAATAATGTGGTTGCGGCGAAGTGCTTCACGCTGTTCTACGCTTAAACTTTCACCAAGGATTTTATCTGTGTCTTGACCAAGCTTTGGCGACGGCTTTTCATAGCTATTGGGCGTTTTTGAAAACACAATTGGGTTAGCAACGCTTGGCATTTCAATTCCGTCTTCGCGAAACAAAGAGAGTTGCAGCCCGCGCGCTTTCACCTGGGGATCATCAAACACTTGGCCAACAGTGTTAATAGGCCCACAGGGAATGGCGTCGGCCTCAAATGCTGTGATCCACTCGGATGTGGTTCTATTTTTCATCGCTTGAATCAATAACGGGATGAGTTCGCCACGGCCCTCAACCCGGCCACGGTTGGTGGCAAATTTTGCATCAACAGCAAAGCCGATGATGCGGCAATATTCAGCGAATTGGCGATCATTGCCCACCGCCACAATAATGTGGCCATCAGCTGTTTCAAAGGATTGATAGGGAACAATATTTGGGTGTTGATTGCCTAACCGCTTGGGCACTTTGCCGCCCACCAAATAGTTTAACGCTTGATTGGCCAACACTGAAACCTGTGAGTCCAACAAAGAAATATCAATGTGCTGCCCAAGGCCAGATTTTTCACGCGCATAAAGTGCTGCCTCAATCCCGATTACGGCATGAAGGCCAGCAAAAATATCGGCAAAGGCAACGCCCATTTTCATCGGGCTGCCATCAGGCTCGCCCGTGATTGACATAACCCCGGCCATGCCTTGAATCATAAAATCATATCCGGCGCGTTTGGCATAAGGCCCAGTTTGGCCAAAGCCAGTGATCGAGCAATAAATAAGCCGCGGATTGAGTGCGGCCAAGCTGGCATAATCCAAGCCATATTTGGCCAAGCCGCCCACTTTATAGTTCTCAATTAAAATATCAGATGATAGCGCTAACTGCTTGATAAGACTCTGTCCTTCAGGCTTGGTAAAGTCGATACAAACGGAATGTTTGCCCCGGTTGGCAGATTGAAAATAGGCTGCATCGCCATCGGTGCCATCAGCATTTTTAACAAATGGCGGCCCCCAACCACGCGTGTCATCGCCTTCACCGGGCTTTTCAATTTTAATCACCTCAGCGCCAAAATCAGCGAGCATTTGCGAGGCCCAAGGCCCGGCCAAAACCCGCGTCAGATCAAGCACGCGAAGGCCCATAAGTGCGCCGGTCATCGTGCTGTCTCTTCGGCTGTTGCCTTCTTTTTCAGTCGAGAACCGCGCAGCAAACCTGCATCGTCAACAATAGGATAGCCAGCCGCAACTATATGCGAATTAATGCGATGCATGTCGCGGATCACATCAATGAACAGCGCACTTTGGCGCAACGCCGTTGATTTATTATCGAGCGAGGCTTTGAAATGGGCTGCCATAACTTTGTTTTCCAATTGGCGAAATTCGTCTTTTTGGCCGATCAGATTTCGTGCCGCCTCAACGTCGCGAGACATGGTAACGGTGGCGGCCAAGCGAATATTGTTGCGAACATTGGCACTCAGCTCAGCCAATGCGGCTTCTTGTGTTGGGGTAAAGCTTAAACTTTCCTGAATTTTTGCACGAATGCGATCTTGCAAATTTAATTGAATAATATCGCCCGCGTGTTCCAGGTTTGAAGCATAAAGCGTTACTTCCAATGCGTGCCTTGCCTCTTCGGCTGAAAGCTTCCCTTGGCTCACATCATTCACATAACTGCGAATGGCAAGTAAATACGCATTGATGTGCTGATCTTGCTCATCAAGAAGTTTTAATTTTTCTAAGCTGGAATCTGTCATCGCTTTCAGCGCGGTATCAAACATATTTTCCAATATTTGCCCCATGCGCGCCAGTTCGATATTGGCGTTGGCCAAGGCCGCCGGAGGATTTGCGATAGCGGTGGGATTGAGAAAGCGTGGCCTTCGCAAAGGATCTTCCACGCGGTTTAAATCTGGTGCCAACCGTTTGACGAGGGCGGCCATTTGATTTGCCAGTGGCAAAAATATAATCGCCACAGCAAAATTAAACGCAATGTGAAACGCCAGCGCCCATTGCAATGGATTATCGATTTGGCTTGGCAAATATGCAATCAGCCTTTGTGAGAACCCAAGCAACACAATTGCAAAAATTGTTCGAGCCAACAAATTGGCCAAAGGCAATCGCCTTGCCTCTGCAGGCAAGCCCAAAGATGCAATGAATGCAGGAATTCCACCGCCACAATTGATGCCAAGCAAAAAGCTTAATGCGCCGACAAGGCCTAAACTTCCACTGAACATGAGGGATGTAATCAATAGAATTGCGGCGAGTGTTGAATGAAATGCCCAAGCCATTGCGGCACCAATCAGAAACGCCAATACGGGTGCTTGGCCCACTTCGGCCAGAACTTGATGAAACAAACTGTCTTGATTAAGTGGCGTTGTTGCCGCTGAAACCAATCGCAAAGAAAGCAACATCAAACCAAGGCCGATCAGCACGCGGCCAACATTGTGTGGCTTTAATTCATCGGACCATTGGAAAATGATATACCCAGCAAACAGAAATATTGGTGATGTCCATAAGGCGATGTTAGAGCCTGAGGCCACAACGGCCGAAACCAGCGATGAACCCGCATCAGCCCCCAACAACACTGAAAGACCAAGGCCAGCGGGCAAACTTCCGGTTGACGCAATGTTGGTCACAATCAAGGCTGTGGCCGTGCCGCTTCCCAAAACCATGGTGGCAGCCAAGCCAGCACCAAAAGCCGAAACACGATTGCCCAGTCTATATTCTATAAAATATTTTAGCTGTTTTTCCCACACCCGCAAAATGCCTGTGCGCACCATGCGAACGCTCCAGAGCAAAAGCGCTATGCCCCCAAGAAGATTGATGATGACGAGGGTTGAAAGGTTCATTGAACAATCAATTCGGCCAAGGCAGCGACCAGGTTTTTACATTGGTATAGAATTTCATGGCTTCGGCCACGCCCTCTTTTATGCCGTTGCCTGAATCTTTGATCCCGCCAAACGGCGACATTTCAATGCGATAGCCCGGCACTTCCCAAATGTTCACCGTGCCCACATTCAAACCGTCGATATATTTGGTGATGCGTTGCAGGTTGTTGGTGCACACACCTGAAGACAGGCCAAAAGCCGTTGAGTTTGAAAGCGCAATCAATGCATCATCGTCTGCGGGCGCACGAATTATTGGAATAACTGGCCCAAAGGTTTCTTCAAACACCAGTTCAGATTTTGGATTCACGTGATCAATAGTAATGGGCGGCAAAACCGCGCCGTGCCGTTCGGGGTGATACAAAATCTTGCCGCCTTCGGCAGCGGCCGCCAGCACGCGCTTTTCAAACATTTCAGCGGTGGCGGCATTGACCACGCAGCCCAAATCAGTTTCGGGGTTTTCAGGATCGCCGAATTTAATTTTCTTGGCTTTGGCCAAAACTTTTTCAACAAAGGCATCAGCCACTTTTGGCTGCACCAAAATACGTTTGACTGCGGTGCACCGCTGGCCAGAATTTTTGGTAGCACCTGCAACGGCTAACTCAGCCGCTTTGTCTAAATCGCTATCATTCAAATCGTCGAGCACGATCAACGGATCATTGCCACCCAATTCCAATGCAGCGCGGCGATAACCAGCTTTTCCCGCAATAATTTTTCCGACGCGAACCCCGCCCGTGAAGGTGATAACACCGATATGCTGATTGAAAATCATCTCGTCGCCAATGTCTTGCGGCAGCCCGGTGACGATTTGGAACATCTCAGGCGGCAAACCGGCTTCATAGAGAATGTCAGCAAGTTTGATTGCAGTCAGCGGTGTTAAATCAGTGGGCTTACACACCACACAATTGTTTGTGGCGATTGCTGGCGCAATTTTATGTGAAACCATGTTCAGAGGGTGGTTGAACGGCGTTATCGCCGAAATCACGCCCACCGGTTCGCGCTTGGTGAAAATTTTTCGGGCCTTGCCTTGGGGCGTCAAATCACAAGAAAAAATTTGCCCATCATCGTTGATTGCAAGTTGGCCCGCCAACGAAAACACATCATAAGCGCGCCCACACTCATAGGCAGAATCTTTCAGCGACAAGCCAAGTTCCAGCGTAATCAAATGTGAAAGTTCAACCGCATATGTCTTGATCAATTCTGCTGTTCGAAATAAAATCTGCTGGCGTTCATAGCGTGTAAGCTTTGGTTTGAAAGCCGCGGCAATTTCAAATGCCCGGGCCGCATGAGTGGCGTTGCCAGCGGGCACTGTGCCGATAATTTCATTGGTATAGGGATAACGCACATCAAATGTTTTTTCAGCAAACACATTTTTGCCGCCAATGCGCATGGCTTCATGAATGATTGTTCTTGCCATCTCAATTCTCCACGCAATTGCAGCCAATATAAAACGCATCGAAATTGCGCAATGGCTCGGGCAAGTTTTTCAGTGTGCGATTGCTGATCACCGGAACGCGTTGTTCTGTCAGCCCGCCATGCGAACGCAGCGGCGCATCAAGGCCAGAAAGATCATGCTTGTGAACTGAAGTTCCAATCACTTTTGAAAATGTCTTGCCGCCTGAAACAACAATTACATCACCGCACCGTTCGGGTGGAAGGCCAAATGTTTTGGCTCCAACAGCTTTTGGAAAAACTTCGTCTATGCCTTCAAGGCCAGCAATAACGGTGATCACATCTTCGACCTTTGGGCCATTCAAATAAACCTGTGCAAACGAGCCAAGCGCGCCATGGTGAACCACATAAGGGTCTGTTATCGGCAAGATAACGCGTGATGATCCGTCACCGAATTTATTATTCAAAACATCTTGCAAATAAATTACATCAGGCGAACCATCAGCCAAATGTTTATCTTTCATGCCATGATCAGCAACGATGATCAGGTTGCAATCAAGCGCGTCCAATTGGCCCAAATAGCCATCCATCATTTTGTAAAATGAGTTTGCACCCTTTGATCCGGGGGCAAATTTATGCTGAACATAATCAGTGGTCGAAAGATACATCAGTTCGGGTCGATCTCGTTGCAGCAGCTTTACACCGGCCGCAAAAACAAACTCTGAAAGATCAGCCGAATAAACTTCGGGCAAAGGCTTTCCCACAAAGTTCAAAACATCAGCGATGCCGTTGTTCTGCATATCTGCCAGATTGGCCTTTTCTGATGAAAAGCAAATTGCCGTTCCATCAAATTCCAGGCCATGGCCCAACAATAGCCGCAGCTTATCTTTGGCTGTAACCACGCAAAGCTTTGCGCCAGCCTTTTGAAACTCAGCAAAAATTGTGGGTGCAGTGAGCCACTTGGGGTCGTTCATCATCGTTTCCAAACCCGTCGCTGGGTCGATGAGATAATTGCCACAAATGCCATGCACATCGGGTGTGCGGCCCGTGGCAATCGACATATTGTTAGGATTGGTGAACGACGGGATGACACAATCGCCCACCATGTTCTCACCCTTGGCGATAATGGCTTTGAGGTGGGGCATAAGACCATCAGCCATCGCCGTTTCCATATAGGCAGGCTCGCTGCCATCGCAACAAATCACCACAACAGGCCGTGATGGCCATTGATAATCCCGGTTGTTGATTGTTAGATGTTTCACTCAATCCCCCGGCGTCATGTCTTTAACATTCATCTGCGCAAGAACCTGTTTAATGGCATCAACAACGCGGCTCATTACACTTTCATCAATATGGCCAATCGTACCAATGCGAAAGCTATCACGCTTGGTCAACTTGCCCGGATAAATCGCAAAACCATGCTTGCGCAGCGTTTCATAAAACTCTTCGAATTTGAAATTGGGGTCACGCGGCGTTAAAAATGTTTGAATAATGGGACCCGCTTCATTGCCCGAAAGCAAAGGCTTTATGCCAATGTCTGCCATGCCTTTCAGCAAAATATCGGCGTTGCGTTGATAGCGCCGTTCGCGTTGGGCAGGCCCGCCTTCGTCATCAAGCTCACGCAGGGCTTGGCGAAACGCCACCAGGGCATGGGTGGGCGGGGTGAAACGAAATTGGCCCGAAGCTTCAAGGCCCTTCCATTGCTCAAACAAATCCAACACCACTGAATGGGATTGGCCTTCCGAGGCCACCAACAAATCGCGCTTCACCAACACATATGAAAAGCCCGGAACACCTTCGATGCATTTGTTCGATGATGAAACCAAAACGTCAATCTGGTCGCGCGCCATATCAACTTCTAGGGCACCGAAAGAAGACATGGCATCCACCATGAAAATCCGCCCTTGTGATTTAACTTCGCGGGCCAATTCACTTAACGGGTTTACAATTCCAGATGTTGTTTCACAATGAATAAGCCAAACATGGCTGATCGATTTATCGTCTTCCAGCTGCTTATTAAAATGTTTGGGTTCAACCTGCGTCACATCGGTTTTGCTGATCAGCTCATGCGGGCGACCAATTTTTTCTAAAATTTTCGCCGCGCGCTCGCCATAGGCACCATTGGCCACAACCAAAGTTTTTTTGCGTCGGGCTGGGGCAAAACTTCCCAATGCGGCCTCAATGGCAAAGGTGCCTGAACCTTGCATAATCACGCATTCATAGGTGTCATCACAGCCAGCAAGCCGCAAAAGCTCTTGCCGAATTTCCCTCACAATCTTGCGAAATTCGACATCGCGAGAACCCCAATCAGCCAGCAAAGCCATTTTTACACTGCGCGATGTGGTAAGCGGCCCGGGGGTCAGCAGATAAGGCATATCTTCTTGGCCGTCTGGCCCTTGAAAACTCATACCAATGGGCGAATGTAAACTCATGTGTGTCTCCTTGCACCATTAGAAAGGATCACAGCTCAAAGGTCAATTCTGTTGGCCCAGATATTTGCTGACTGCATCATTGCTTTGCTTAAAGAAATCAGCGGTGTGTTGGGGCTTTTCCGTAATACCATTGCTGATGAAGATGATAGACTGGGCCACCCGTTTTGCTTCATCTGGTTGGTGGGTCACCATCAAAGTTGTCAATTTTCTCTCGGTTGTGATGTCTTGAACCAGTTTCAACATTTCAAGGCGCAGGCCCGGATCAAGCGCAGCGAAGGGTTCATCAAGCAGCAATATTTTCGATTGCCTCACCAAAACCCGCGCCAGCGCCACGCGTTGGCGTTCCCCACCAGAAAGTTTACCGGGCAAACGACCGCCATACTGGCCAAGGCCAACCCGCTCAAGGGCCGCAGCTACAGTTGCCAATTGCGCGCGCGATAGTTTGAGATTGGGATCGATACCAAGCGCAACATTGTCACGAACATTCAAATGCGCAAACACGTTATGATCTTGAAACACCATGCTGATGGGCCGTGCGGCGGGCGGGGCGAGGGTTAGATCATCACCCGCTATAAACAGCCTTCCTGATGCCAACTTTTCAAAACCTGCAATGATATTCAGCAGAGTGGATTTGCCAGCACCACTTGGCCCCAAAATCGCAAAGAAGCTTTCAGCAGAAATTTCAATTGAGATTTCCATCGAAAATTCGCCATGCCTGTAAATGCCATTTTCAAATTTGATCATTGGATTTCTCGGCAGCAAATGTCAGGGCGGCGCATATCAACAGCAAGAAAAATGCGGTGCCAGCAGCATCTCCACTGCGATAATGCCCCATCTCTGTGTGGAGCAAGTTGGGTAATGTAACGATGCCATGGCTTCCTAAAAGTGTGATTGCTGTTAGGTCTCCCAGCGACAAAACAGTTGCCATCAAAAATGCTTGCGACAACGGGCGGCGCAACAACGGAATTTCTAATCGGCGCATAATTTGCCAGTGCGAAAAATTCAACTGTTGGGCCAGTTTCATGTGATCGTTTGTGATCTGCGCAAAGCCAATACGCAAAGCCGCGACAGCAAAGGGCAGGGCCATTAAACTGTTCAACGCGATGATGAAGAAAAATGTTGCAAAAGCATTGTCGACCCAGCGAAAGATAAGCAAAAACCACCCTGTGGCCATAACCGCGGGTGGCACAATGAAGGCCGCCAAAGCTGCAATCTGGGTTTGTGCGGTGTTTGATTTGGCCAATGGCCAAGCCAGCCCAATTGCAAAAGTTGCGGATAAAAGGCCAACTGCCAAACTGGTCAGTGTGGCTTGCAAAGTAAGGGCATTAAAATGCAAATGAAATAATCCCTGCATTGCAATTGATAGCAATGGTGGCAACACAATAGCCAGTGAAACAGCAATCAATGCCACATCGAAGGCGGTTGATGGGGCGGACTGTTTATCAAATCTGACACCGTGTTGCTTTAAACGTGTGCCGACGGCGCCGGTCTTAAAAAGCTGTGCGGCGCTGCCCACCAAAATCATGCACAATAAAATTTGCAGCAGCGACAGTTGCAAAGCCCGCGACAGATCAAAATCCATTCGTAAAGATTGAAAAATCGCCACTTCCAGTGTTGTTGATGAAGCCCCGCCCAATGTAAGAATGATAATGAAGCTTGCAGAACACAGCAGAAAAATCAGCGCCGCCACGCGCGGAAGCAAGGATTTAAACAACGGCCATTCAATGTTTCTGAATATTGCGCGCTCTCCAAAATTTAACTGCGCGGCAAGACGAAAATTTTCCGGCTGAACAGTTTGTAATCCATAGAAAAAAATCCGTGTTGCCATCGGCAAATTGAAAAAAACATGGGCCATCACAATGCCGGGCAGGCCATAAAGCACAATCAGTTTCGGAAATAATCCACTTTCGCCAAACAACGATGTTAGCCCCAACACGGCCACAATTGCTGGAACCGCCATGGGCAGAGCGAATATTTGCAAAACAAATGTGCGGCCATAAAAACTACTGCGCACCAATGCGCGTGCCACAAGCAAACCCAGCCCCACGGAAAAAATTGTGGAGAGAAAGGCCTGTTTCAACGTGAATAACAAAACCGTAAATATGGACGGGTCAAGCGCCAATGTCTGTTGGTCTTGTACCAAAACCAACCAGAACAACGGCAGCAAGCCCGCCAAAATCGCGCAGGCAATGACAGCCTGCGCGATGCGTGGTGATAGATTAGCCATTCACTGCTTTTTGCCACTCATCGATCCAATCACGACGATGGGCAAACACATCTTCTGGTGAATAAAGCAATGTTTTGGCGGGTTTGACCAACTTGCCAAAAGCATCTGGCAGCGGGGTTGATGTTGCTGAAGCAGGCATCATCCAATTGTTGGTTGGAATTTCGTTTTGAAAATCAGGTGTTAAAACAAAGTCCATAAATTTTTCAGCCAATGCATGATGCGTGGAGGCTTCAATTAAACCCGCCACTTCAATTTGCAAATAATGCCCTTCGGCAAAATCAGCGGCTTGATATTTTTCAGTTTTGTCGACAACCATGTGATAGGCAGGCGAGGTGACGTAAGACAAAACCATCGGCGCTTCGCCCTTGGTGAAAAGTGCATAGGCCGCATCCCACGAAGGGGCAGTTGTCAAAATGCGCGGTTTCAGTTTGGTCCACGCGGCGGCCGCTTTGTCGCCATAGACGGTTTTCATCCACAGCAAAAAGCCAAGCCCGGGCGTTGACGCGCGGGGATCTTCCAGAATAATTTTTTGCGAAGGATCGCCATTCACCAATTCATCAAGGCTTTTGGGCGGCTTGGGCAGGGTCTCGGTATTATAAACAATTGCAAAATGACCATAGTCATAGGGCAAAAATGTATCATCATTCCAGCCACCGGGCACAATGGCGCGTTTAATATCAATTCCGTGTTTGCCAAAAATGCCAAGAGCTTTTGCTTCGGCCGTCAGGTTGGTATCAAGGCCCAAAACAACGTCGGCTTTGGTGGCCTTGCCTTCAAGCTTCAGGCGGTTGAGCATGGCCACACCATCGCCCAAGGCCACCCAGTTCAGATCGCAATCACAGGTTTTTTCAAAGGCCGCTTTAATATTTTTGCCGGGGCCATAATCTCCCGAAAAGCTGTCGTATGTGTAAACAGTCAGCGTATCTTTTGCCATGGCCGGAAGCGCCAACAGCGTTGTGGCTAGAAGTGTTATAATAAGTTTCGCCATCGTTTTTCCTTCTTAAAAATGATGCGAAAGAATACGATGGGTCGACCATTCAACCCGCCCGCAATCCCTCCGCTGGTATAAGCCAGATCAGGTTCAGCGGGTT
>JAYUHQ010000219.1:0-28317 GCA_043766895.1 Aestuariivirga sp. | reverse complement strand
CCATCGACATTGCTCCACGCGTCTTTATTCATAGGGCGTAACGTGGGCTCGGCTTGATCCCACAATGTTTCAAAATCAGTGATACGGGTTGCAGCGGCCGCTAAATTGCCTTTGTCAGCAATCGCCAAAGTATCTTTGATAACGGCCTGCATCGCAGATAAATCCCCTAAAGCAGATGCTCCGGCCAAAGCTGTGCCGGTATTGAAATAATATTCAAACGCGCTGAAGCCCGCAACCGGAACCGCAATCAAAAAGCCTGCAAGAAGAAAGTGTTTCATCATCACTCCAAATAAAAAAACTGCCTTAATTGTTATTTTAACTTTTCTAGTGCAGTTCAGTAAATCCCTGCGTTGCTCTCTTACCAATTTGTAACTGGGGGATTGCGCACAAAGCCATTTCCTTCAGCTCTCTGATGCACTCATTAAATGGGCGTGATCGTAAATCCACTGCCGTGATAATATCCAGTCTCTCAGATTAGGCCAGAGCAGCGGGAATAGACCCGAGGGAACTATTTAGTATCTTATTTGTTTAATATATGTGCGCGATGCACTTCGGCCTTTGGTTGCCTTTCCGGTGACCCTTTCGCTCAAAGAAATAGTGGCGGAAGGATACGACGGAATGGTTACACCTCTCAATATTCATACAGACGTAGCGAGGCGCGGATTGTTGTGGTCACTAATTGCGTCATCGGATGTTCCCCTGGTGCCGCTCGATGGTACGATCACCGTAATAGTTGCAAGTGACTCCTTCAGCCGCATTTTTGAACTCGAACCATCTGCAGTATCGGGGAAACGGATTTCTGAGCTTGGTAAGGGAGAGTGGAATGTTCCTCAACTGATTTCCCTATTGGAAGCCATAGCATCCGGTGCTGCCGAAGTCCAGGCTTACGAACTTGAGCTCACCCCGATGGGCCAAATCAGAGGTCATTGGTGCTCAATGCACGCATAATCAGCGGCGAAGACAGCAACCAGACCCGCATCGTCCTCACCATTGCCGATGTAACCGAGGCACGGGCCAGCGATAGACTTAAAGACGACCTTCTGCAAGAAAGGGACATGCTGATAAAGGAAGTGCAGCACAGGGTAGCTAACAGCCTCCAGATTATTGCCAGCATCATTATGCAAAGCGCTCGCAGGGTCCAGTCGGACGAAACTCGGGGTTATCTTAAAGATGCTCATGGCCGGCTGATGTCAATTGCGGCTGTGCAAAAGCAGCTGGCGACTTCAGGTCAGGAAGAAGTCGAGCTTCGTTCTTATTTCACCCAACTTTGCAAGAGCCTCGCTGCGTCGATGATTTCCGACCACCTCGTATTGGCGATAGAGGTGCAGGTCGATGACAGCAAGATCAGCGCTAACAACTCTGTGAGCTTGGGGCTGATCGTCACCGAGTTGGTGATTAATTCACTTAAACATGCGTTCCCGGAAAATCGCAGCGGAAAGATACTCGTGAGTTATCAATCTCACGGTCCCAACTGGACTTTATCCGTGCGCGACAATGGCGTGGGAATGCCTGCCGAATCCAAGAGCCCAAAAGCGGGCCTCGGTACCAACATAGTTGAGGCCCTCGCCAAGAGTTTAAATGCTGAGATTTCAGTTGCCGGGGCAAATCCTGGCACTCTAATATCTGTTGCGCATTCTCGAGTCGCTGCCGTTCACGCTGCGAGGATCGTATGATGTTGAAACAGATTGCGAGGATTGAAGATTACTCTTTCAGGGAAAATGGAATTTTGAATAAACCGGTTATCTTGGTTGTCGAAGACCACCCACTTATCCGACTCAATGCTTTGGAGCTCATTAGTGAGGCAGGCTTCGCGGGAGTTGAAGCCTCAAACGCTGACGAAGCGATCCGAATTCTTGCAGCGCGGCCTGACATTCGTCTCGTCTTTACGGACATTGAAATGCCCGGCACAATGGATGGTTTAAAGCTGGCGCATTATATTCGGGGGCGATGGCCAAAAGTGCATTTGATCGTTGCATCTGGCAAAGAAATTATTCAAGAAAATCAACTTCCATCCGGCTCCAAGTTTTTTTCCAAACCCTATGGCGACCACAGTATTATCGAAGAGATGACAAGAATGCTCGCTATCGAGCATTAAGGGGACATTTTCATCCCCCCTTTTACTAACGTCCGCGAGCAAGATGGACCGCCAGAAACCAGCCTAGCGCACTCAAGTTTGGGGTTTGTTTTGGGGTTTTATAAGTCTAATGGAATTTAATTGCTTGTAATTCAGATAGATATATCATGAAAACGGCTCCCTTCCAGGACGCCATTTTTCTGGCCGCCAAGAAATGCGCCGTGTTTCAAGCTTTAAGCGGCGTGTGAAAGCCTGTGCCGATCGCTCATTTAATCCGTATACTGAGTAATCTTCAAAAACTAAAGCGCCTTTATAAGCGCGCCGAGCGAAACTGTGGTTGCGCAGAACCTGTTGCATAAACAGCCCAAGACAGCTTAAATCGAACCACGGGTAAAATTCGTTTTGGGAATTGTATTGAAACATGAAAGCTGTGTTATTGGCGGGCGGACTGGGAACGCGCTTTTCTGAAGAAACGGATTTAAAGCCAAAGCCAATGATCGAAATTGGCGGAAAGCCCATCATCTGGCACATCATGAAAAGCTATTCGGCCCATGGCATTCATGATTTCATTATCTGCTGTGGCTATCGCGGCTATGTCATCAAAGAATATTTCGCCAATTATTTTCTTCATATGTCAGACGTTACGTTTGACATGCAGAAAAACACCATGGTGGTGCACCATCGCAAGGCTGAACCTTGGCAAGTAACCCTCGTTGATACGGGCGAGACAACCATGACAGGCGGCAGATTAAAGCGCGTGAAAGATTATCTCAGTGCCGAAAGCGCATTTTGTTTCACCTATGGTGACGGCGTTTCAGATATTGATATCGCGGCACTCGTTGCCTTTCATCACAAACACGGCTTGTTGGCCACTGTATCTTCGGTCGAACCCCCGGGTCGCTTTGGGGCGCTGAACATGAACAAGGGTCTTGTCACGGGCTTTTCGGAAAAACCCCGAGGCGACGGCGGCAGAATCAATGGCGGATATTTTGTACTTTCCCCCAAGGTCATCGATCTGATCAGCGCAGATGCAACAGCATGGGAAGGTGAGCCCATGGAAAAATTGGCAAAGAGCGGGCAATTGGCCGCGTTTGAGCACAATGGCTTTTGGCAACCGATGGACACACTTCGCGACAAGTTGGCCCTCGAAAAACTCTGGTCCACCGGAGCTGCCCCGTGGAAAAAGTGGCCATGACGGTGTCGCGTTTGCCGGATTCGACCTTTTGGCGGGGCAAGCGGGTTTTGGTCACGGGCCATACGGGTTTTAAAGGCGCGTGGTTAGCCCTTTGGTTGGTTGAGCTTGGCGCAATCGTAACCGGCATTTCTTTGCCACCACAAAGCCAGCCCAATCTTTTTGAAAGCCTTGGCCTTCAGGAAAAAATAACATCATTGACGTGTGATATTCGCGACAACGCGGCATTGCAGGCGGCAATTCACAAGGCTGATCCGCAAATCGTTTTGCATTTGGCGGCCCAAGCCTTGGTTTTATCGAGCTATGAAAACCCACAAGAAACATTTGAAGTGAATGTGATTGGCACATTGAATGTCCTTGCGGCTTTGCGATCGATCAATTCATTTCGCGCCTGTGTGGTGGTAACAAGCGATAAGGTTTATCGCAACCTTGGATCCGGCAAGGCCTTTACCGAGGATGATGAACTGGGTGGGTTTGATCCTTACAGTGCCAGCAAGGCCGCCTGTGAAATTGCCGTTGCCAGCTTTCGCGCCAGCTATTTTGCAACCGGTGGCGCCATTGCCACAGCGCGCGCTGGCAACGTTATTGGCGGTGGCGACTGGGCGGCCAATCGCATTATTCCTGATGCCATTCGCGCTTGGAATAAACATGAAGCGCTGATCATTCGCAACCCGGGTTCAATTCGGCCCTGGCAACATGTGTTGGAACCATTGGCGGGCTATCTGATGGTGGCGGAATCATTGTGGCAGAATAGGGCCTATGCCAAAGCCTATAATCTTGGGCCCCATAATGATGATTGTGTTTCTGTTGGCCAATTGATCAGCCTTGCCCAAGAAAAATATAAAAAAGGCAAAACGCAATATCCAACACAGCAATCAGCGCCCCATGAGGCAACGGTTCTCACACTCAACGCTGAACTTGCCGCAAAAGAATTCAACATCAAGTCGCGTTGGCGTCTTCAAACAACGATTGCCAAAACCATGGATTGGTATCAGCGCTTTGATGCGGGCCAAAAGGCAATCGATCTTTGCCTTGAAGACATCGCCGCCTATGAGAACAGCAATGTCGCGGTTTGACGCTTTTGCCACAGGCCTCGATGGCCTGATGGTTTTGCAACGAAAATTGGCGGGCGATGATCGCGGGCAATTTGGTCGGCTTTTTTGTGCTGATGATTTGAAAACATTCGGTTGGAACAAGCCCTTGGCGCAATCCAATCTCAGTATCACCCAAGGTGTGGGAACCGTGCGTGGGATGCACTTTCAAAACCCGCCCCATGCTGAAATGAAACTGGTTACATGCATTGAAGGCAGCGTTTTTGATGTTGCATTGGATGTGCGCGAAAATTCAAAAACCAAACTGCAAAGTTTTGGCACCGAACTTTCCGCTGAAAACCAAAAAGCCATGTTGATCCCAGAAGGTTTTGCCCATGGATTTCAATGCTTGTCAGACAGGGCAACTTTGATCTATTTCCACAGCGCTGCCTATCAAGCTGAAGCAGCAGATGGGCTCCATCCGCAAGATCCAAAATTGGCGATTCCCTGGCCGCTGGAAATTACAAGGCTTTCAGAAAAGGATGCAAGTTACGCAATGATCACGGAGAAATTCAAAGGCGTGAAACTATGAAATGTCGCCATTGCCAAACTGAGCTTCAACATTCATTTGTTGATTTGGGGTTTTCGCCACCATCAAACGCCTATTTAAGTGCTGAAGCGCTGTCAGAGCCAGAGACCTATTATCCACTGCGCGTCAAAGTGTGTCATGCGTGCTGGTTGGTGCAAACGGAAGATTATGCCAAATCGGATGAGCTTTTTGCCCATGACTATGCTTATTTTTCCAGCACGTCAGAAGGCTGGCTAAAACACGCTGCAAACTATGCTGCAATGATCACTGAAAAGCTTGCCCTTGGGCCAAACAGTTTGGTGATCGAAGTTGCTTCCAATGATGGCTATTTGCTTAAAAACTTTGTTGGAAAAAATATTCCCTGCCTTGGCATTGAACCAACAGCAAGCACGGCTGCGGCAGCAGAAGCACTGGGTGTGCCCGTGTTGCAGAAATTTTTTGGCGCATCACTGGCAAAAGAATTGGTGGCAAATGCCCAACAAGCTGATCTGATCATCGGCAACAATGTTTATGCCCATGTGCCAGATATCAATGATTTCACCCAAGGCCTGCACCTTGCCCTCAAGCCCGGCGGCACCATCACCTTGGAATTTCCACATCTGTTGCAACTGGTGTTGAACAATCAATTTGATACAATTTATCATGAGCATTTTTCATATTTTTCGCTTCAAACAGTTGCGAAAATTTTTGCAACTGTGGGCCTGCGCGTGTTCGATGTTGAAGAACTGCCCACCCATGGTGGAAGTTTGCGGGTTTATGGCTGCCACGCTGATGATAAGCGCACCACCCAAAAAGCCGTAGACGGCATTATTATGCGCGAAGGGCAAAATGGCCTGAATAATTTGGCAACCTATGCCGCGTTTCAGCATAAGGCAGAGCGCGTTAAGAACGATCTTTTGGCCTTCTTGCTGGAGAAAAAACGCCAAGGCGCAAAAGTCATCGCTTATGGTGCCGCAGCAAAAGGCAGCACGGTGTTGAACTTCGCTGGCGTAAAGCCAGATCTATTGTCGTTTGTGTATGATGCCGCCCCCTCTAAACAAGGGAAATTCATGCCGGGAAGCCATATTCCCATTCACGCGCCAGAAGCAATGAAAGCCCAAGATGCCGATTTTGTGTTAATCTTGCCCTGGAACATTGCCGCCGAAGTGATGGAAAAAACCAAAGCTCTGGTTTCAAAAAAAACGCGCTACGTGATTGCCGTTCCTGAATTGAAAATTTTATGAAGCAAAGAATTCTCTACACCAAGCCTTCCATCACCAAGCTTGAGCAAGATTATGCCGCCGATGCCGTAGCCAACGGCTGGGGTGAACGGTGTTATGATTATATCATCCGCTTTGAGAAAGCATTTTGCGCTCATCTGGGCGTTGAGTTTGCCATAGCCACATCAAGCTGCACGGGGGCCATGCACATGGGCCTCGCAGCAATGGGCGTGGGCCACGGTGATGAAGTCATCCTTGCGGACACCAATTGGATTGCAACTGTTGCACCCATTGTGCATTTGGGTGCCACACCCATCTTTGTCGATATTCAGGCAGACACGTGGTGCATCGATCCAGACAAAGTTGAACTTGCTATTACGCCAAAAACCAAGGCCATCATTGCCACCCACATTTATGGCAATCTCTGCGATATGGATCGTTTGCTGGAGATTGGCAAACGCCATGGTATTGCGGTGATTGAGGATGCGGCAGAAGCGATAGGCTCGGTCTGGAAAGGTAAACGTGCCGGTGCCATGGGAGCTTTTGGCACGTTCTCGTTTCATGGCACAAAAACCTTGACGACGGGCGAAGGCGGCATGTTTGTCACCAACGATGCCGCTTTGTTTGAGCGTGTCTTAACCCTCAGCAATCATGGGCGCGCAAAAGGCCAAACCAAACAATTTTGGGTCGACATGGTTGGCTTCAAATACAAAATGTCCAATGTGCAGGCCGCAATTGGCTGCGCTCAATTGGATCGAATTGAAGAACTTGTCGCCCAAAAGCGGCACATTTTGAATTTCTATCGTGACAAGCTATCAAGCTTGCAAGGCTTAAGCCTCAATCCTGAACCTGCAGGAACAACAAATGGCGCATGGATGCCAACAGTTGTTTTTGCAAAGGAATTAGATGTGTCGCGTGAGAAGTTGATGGCGGCCTTCAAGGCTGAAAATATTGATGCCAGAGTATTTTTCTGGCCGCTGAGTTCCTTGCCCTCATTTCAACCGATAAAACAAAATGCCATCGCGTGGGACATTCCTGAAAGGGCAATCAATCTGCCAAGTTTTCATGAAATCAGCCCGCATGAACTTGAGCGTGTGGCCAACGTTTTGTTGACCCTCAAATAAAAACATGGTGGGCTGCCACCACAATAATTTGCTTCAAACAGAAAATTAGCCTAGTCGACAAAGCCAATTTTAGAAAAGAAAAACCATGAACGAACTGGAAAAATTCGAACAAGAGTGCCGTGTTGAGATTGCTGAAATGGAGCAGAACACGAAACTTCTGGAACACTCGCAAGAGTGGATAAATGCCGCCAACAGCAGCAAATATTCATATCATTTTTCTTGGCTTGGTCGGCCCATCATCCAATATCCACAAGACATGGTGGCCATGCAAGAACTTATCTGGTCTGTAAGGCCAGACCTGATTATTGAGACCGGAATTGCCCATGGCGGCTCTTTGATATTCAGTGCTTCAATGTTGGCGCTGCTTGATATGTGTGACGCCATGGAAAAAGGCACGCCTCTTGACCCGCGCAAGTCTTCTCGCCACGTTCTTGGCGTCGATATTGATATTCGCAAACATAACCTTGAAGCCATCAAAGCCCACCCCATGCAATCGCGTATCAGCATGATTCAGGGTTCCAGCATCGAGGCCAGCACCATTGACCAAGTGCACAATTTTGCCAAAAAATATTCGCGCGTTATGGTTTGCCTCGATAGCAACCACACCCATGACCACGTTCTTGCTGAATTACAGGCCTATGCGCCGTTGACCAGCGTTGATAGCTATTGCGTGGTTTTCGATACTGTTATCGAAGACATGCCAGCTTCAATGTTTCCAAACCGCCCATGGGGCCCTGGAAACAACCCCAAAACCGCGGTTCACGCATTCTTGAAAGACCATGCGGAATTCGCAATCGACAAAAGCATTCCAGCAAAACTTCAATTGACTGTGGCCCCAGATGGTTATTTGCGCCGTGTAAGCTAGCAAAACCTTTGGGTGAATTGCCGATGGTGCCGCATTACTGATTGTTGGCAAGCGACTGTAAAAGCGCATCTGAAAAGACGGGTTGGTTTTCTTTGACATATCTTGCAGGCACACCTGCAACGACTGCATAAGGCGCAACGTCCTTTGTGACCACAGCACCGGCACCAATCAACGCGCCCTCTCCAATGCGAATATTTGGCAATATGGTGGCGTTGGTGCCAATCGTTGCATAGTCCCCAATAACAACGCGTCCGGCAACAGCAGCGCTGCCCATCACGTGAACGCCATTGCCCAACGTACATTCATGATCAACAGTAGCGTTGGTGTTAACAATTGTTTGTGCGCCAAGTTCTGAAAATTTATGCACCAACGCAAAGGGCATGATTTGGCACCCATTGCCGATTGTTGATGTTGGCTCAACAAAACCTCGGTGATGAATCAGAGTAATAGGTTTCAGACCCAAAGCTTCCAAAGCCATCGCGGTTTTATAACGAGCATATCCATGTTCACCACCAATGCCGACCACATAGTGCGAGATTGCTTTGAGGTTATCTTTAAGTTTTGAAATGTCGTTGATGAAGGTGGCGTCCGTTTGAAACAGCGCAGCCTCAAGCGAGGCATCAAAGACAAAAGCAACGGTGCCGCTGGCGCTTTCCCTAATCATTTCCTGCACAATGCGCGCCTTGCTTCTGGCACCCCATAAGAGAACTTGCGCTATGGCAGGTGTATTTGCACGTTGGATCATTGGCTGATTACAGTTCCCATGCTGGCTATCCTACACCACTATCTTCACTCAGTCTCACAGCAACCTAGATCCCGTTAAAGTCGCTGCACTAAAATGCAAATCGTCACGAAGGTAAAGGCTACCATACTGAACTAAGCGCTTGAATCAACGGATTCTCGAAACTGCCACGCTCCATTTCAACCCAACAAAATCATTGAGCAGACTGGCATTTAAGCTAAGTTCAAAATTAGTATCTACGAAAGCATCACGAATGACGAAGAATAAAGCCGCAACCAGCCTCGATGAAACAAACACTGCTCCACTGGTATCAATTGGCGTGCCGATTTATAATGGTGCAAAGTCTGTGGCTGCGGCAATTGATGGAATTTTGGCCCAGACTTATGAGAATTTTGAACTTATTATTTCTGACAATTGTTCAACAGACGACACGGCTAAAATCTGTCAAAGCTATGCCGACAAAGATAAGCGGATAAAATATTTTCGTCAGGCAACAAACATCGGTGCGGCCCTTAATTTTCGGTTTGTGCTAGAACAGGCACAGGGAAAATATTTCTTTTGGAATGCGGGGGATGATTCCCGTTCAGCCGATTTTGTGGCCGTGAACGTGGCCTTTCTTGAAGCCCACCCCGATTATTGCGCATCAACATCACCCACGCGCGACGAAGGCGGCAAGTTTAACCCACGTTGGATGGGCGATAGAGCGCTTAATCAAGACACTTACGAAAAAAAGATTTTGACCTATTTCAAAGGCTGGCACCGCAACGGAATTTTCTATTCCATGTATCGACGCGAAGCGATGACCAATCACCCAATTCTCTATGGCCCCGAACATCTGGCCCAAGATTGGACGATGATGATGTACAGCGCCAAACAAGGCCACTTTCAAAAGCTAGACCAAGGCGAAGTGGTGTTGGGCAAGGGGGGTGCCAGCAAAGGCATTCATCACATGCGCGCCATGCGCAAACGCCGCATTGAATATTTTTTCCCGCATTGGGAACTCAGCATGTTTTTGGTTGAAATCTCAAAAGACTTTTCCCCGTGGGGTCGCACAAGATTGCTGTTCAGAGCAGCCCTTCTTAACCTTAGGGCCAATCTGATGCGCCTTATCCATATATTTGAAGCCTAGAAGTGCTGATTACTGGCCTTGTGTGGGTGAGCCAATAACCTTGCCAGTTTGATTGTTGTGAACCGACCAAGCCGCCGCACCCATCGCAAGAATGGCGCCGATGATGGTTGTCATGGTTTGGTTATCAACATAGCCCCGCTGCACCAAAAGCCCGCCGCCTGCGGCCAAAACCGCCCTGATAATTCCGGTAATTTGATCGTTATTCATTTTTAAACGCTCCCTTTGGCAGCAAATTCGTGGGTTTTGCCATGCTTGTCAACGGCCCCATCAAACAGTCTTGACAAGGCCAGAGCAGAAGCACATTTCAACAGGATGAGCCTGCCCCGCCTTAAAATTCTTCTTGCCGCCCCGCGTGGTTTTTGCGCGGGCGTGGTGCGTGCCATTGATATTGTGGAGCGCGCGCTGGAACTTTATGGCGCTCCGGTTTATGTGCGCCATGAAATTGTGCACAATAAATTCGTGGTGGATGATCTAAAAGCCAAGGGCGCCATTTTTGTGGATGAACTTGATGAAATTCCGCCTGGCGACAGGCCGGTGATTTTTTCGGCCCATGGGGTTCCCAAAGCTGTGCCGCAAGAAGCCGAACGCCGCGCATTGTTTCAAATTGATGCCACCTGCCCCCTTGTCACAAAAGTGCATATGGAAGCCAAGCGCCATTTTGAGCAGGGCTTGGAAATTATCATGATCGGCCACAAGAACCACCCTGAGGTAATCGGCACCATGGGCCAATTGCCCCAAGGCGCTATCACCTTGATTGAAACCCCTGAAGATGCAGCCCATGTCTCGGTGCGTGATGCCGCCAAGCTGGCTTTTGTAACCCAAACCACATTGTCGGTTGATGATACCAAGGATGTAATCACAGTTTTGCAAAAGCGTTTTCCAGAAATCAAAGGCCCGCTCAAAGAAGATATTTGTTACGCCACCACCAATCGCCAAGAGGCGGTAAAATCCATCGCCACCCACATTGAAATGTTAATCGTGGTGGGTGCGCCCAATTCATCCAATTCCAAACGCTTGGTGGAAGTGGGTGAAAAAAATGGCTGCCCGCGCGGCCTTCTGGTGCAACGCGCCACAGATTTGGATTGGCCAACTTTGCAAGGTTTAAAAACTATTGGCCTTTCGGCTGGTGCATCAGCGCCGGAAGTTTTGGTTAATGAAATCATTGATGCGTTTCGCATGCATTATGATGTTACCGTTGAAAAAGTTGTGCTGCGCGAAGAAAATGTGTCCTTCAAATTGCCCCGTGAATTGCGCCCCCAAACTCTGCCTGTTGCATGACAGCGCTTAAAGTTATTATCCACACGGATGGGGCCTGTTCAGGCAACCCCGGCCCCGGCGGCTGGGGTGCCATTCTTGATTATAATGGCACACGCAAAGAAATTTTCGGCGGCGAAAAAGAAACCACCAACAACCGCATGGAATTGAAAGCAGCAATCGAAGCACTGAACGTTTTAAAGCGTGCCTGCGCCGTTGAGATGCATGTGGACTCGCAATATGTCAAAGACGGTATCACCAAATGGATCTTCGTTTGGAAGCGCAATGGCTGGAAAACGGCAGATAAAAAACCGGTAAAAAATTTGGAATTATGGCAAGCCTTAGATGAAGCCATAAAGCGCCATGAAATAAGCTGGCATTGGCTAAAAGGCCACGCTGGCCACCCGGAAAATGAACGCGCCGATGAACTGGCCAGACAAGGCATGGAGCCGTTTAAGAACTAAGCACCTGCCGCAATGATTTGCCCAACTTGTCGCAAATCTCACCAAGTTCTTCATCTGTGGCATTATAAGGCGGGGCCAAAATAACCACATCACCCGCCACCCCATCAACATTGCCACCCACCGGGTAACAAATCAGCCCATTGGCCAAAGCCTGTTGGCGAATTTTCATAAACAGTTTGCGCTCCGCCGGAAATGGCGTTTTCTTCGCGCGGTCTTGCACCAGTTCCAGCGCCATGAAATAGCCCCGCCCACGAATATCACCAACAGCGTCAATGCCAGAAACAGCATCAGCAATCATCGCTTTAAACTTTGCCTCATTGGCCAACACACGCTCCACCAATTTCTCACGCGCCACAATTTTTTGAACGGCAACCCCTGCCGCACAACAGGCGGTGTGGCCCGTAAACGTATGACCGGTTTGCGGCACATGCTGAAATGCAGCACTTATTTTTTCAGAATAAACCGCAGCCCCCAACGGCAAATATCCCGCAGCCAAACCCTTGGCCACGGACATTATATCAGGCTCGGCACCATCGCGTTCCAAGGCGCGCCAATGGCCGGTGCGGCCTGCACCACACATCACTTCATCAGCAATCATCAACACGCCATATTTGTCACAAATTTCGCGCACGCGTTTGGCATAGCCATCAGGTGCGGGCACACAGCCGCCCGCCGCACCCACCACCGGTTCAAAAATAAACGCTGCAATGTTGGAAGCACCATGCAACACAATGGCATCCTCTAACTCTTTTGCTGAAGCTTCTGCCGTGCCGCCACGATATTCATTGGTGGGTGATAAACGAATGGTGTCAATCAACGCGCCTTCAAAGGGCAATTTGCGTTCCAGAAATCCAGATACTGAAAGTGCGCCCAACGTGTTGCCATGCCAAGACCGTTCACGCGCAATAAATTTGCGCCGCGTTTTTTGGCCAATGGCATATTGATATTGCAAAGCCAGCTTCAAACAACTTTCAACTGCTTCTGACCCGCCCGTCACAAACACCATGTGTTTCAAGCTGCCACCACAGCGGCCAGCAACTATTTCGGTTAATTCTTCCAACGCATCGGTTGTGAAATTATAGCGATAGCCGTGTGCTATGCGTGAAAGCTGGGATGATATGGCCGCGTTTACCTCTTCATTGCCATGCCCGATGCAATAGACAGCAGGCCCACCAGAACCATCAATATAGCGCTTGCCATCAACATCATAAAGATAAGAACCCTTGCCCCATGCAACCTTTGGCATATTTTGTGTTGAATGGATGGATGCTGGAATTGCCATGATGCCCTTGCGATTTTAAGTTTGCTCATGCAGTCTTAGCCATCAAATCAACAGGCGGCAATGAAATGAGTGTTGGCTATAAATTGATGCGGGATGGCCAAGAAGATGCAGTAGCCACCATGATCAAGCAACTGCCCAAAGACTTGAACTTGCCCGACCAACCCGCCATCACCGGTGAAATTTTGCGCGGGTGGAAAGGCAAAGTGCATGTGATGGTGGCTGATAACGCGGGGCTGTTGTGCGGCGCTTGCGTATGGTTTGATTTCTATTCAACCTGGCGCGCCTTAAAGGGCTGTTATGTGTGTGATCTGTTCGTCATGCAACATTTGCGCGGCAAAAGTATTGGGCTAGGTCTGCTCAAAGCCACAGCGCGTGCTGCTGTCAAACACGGGGCTGGTTATATGCGCCTTGATGTTACAACATTGAACGCCGCGCCCGAAACATTTTATAAAAAATTGGGCTTCATCAGCGACACACAAGACCTTACAATGTTTATGGAACACGATATTTTTAAATCATTTGCGGAGGTAAAGTAATGACCATTCAAACTGTAGGATTAATCGGCGTTGGCCTTATGGGCCACGGAATTGGCAAAAATATTTTGGCCAAAGGCTTTAAACTTAATGTTCTGGCCCATAGCAATCGCGCCCCCATTGAAAGCCTCAAAGCGCTTGGTGCCCATGAAAGCCAAAGCATTAAAGATGTGGCCACAACATCAGATCTTGTAATCTTGGTGGTAACAGGCTCGCCACAAGTTGAAGCCATCATGGCAGAGGTTTTGGCCCATGCGCCAAAGGGCTTGATCGTGGCCGATTGTTCAACCGCTGAACCCCATTCAACCCTTAAAATCGCTGCCGCCGCACAGGCCAAAGGCATCACCTTTATTGATACTCCGATGACGCGCACACCCAAAGAAGCCGAGGCCGGAAAGCTTGGGCTTATGGTGGGCGGAGACGCTGCCATCATTGAAAAGATCAAACCCGTGCTCAGCTGTTTTGCAGATTTAATCGTGCCAACAGGTGCCGTCGGCACAGCCCATCAAATGAAACTGATCAACAACTTCTTGTCGTTAGGCCACGCCGCCATTGCTGCCGAAGCCATCACCGTTGCGGCCAAGGCGGGCATTAACATGGAAGCGTTGCGTGAGGTGATTATGGGTGGGGGCGCTGCGTCTGCCATGTTTGGCCGTTTGATCAACGTGCCCTTAAGCGATGATGACAGCCACGCAAAATTCGCCATCCGCAATGCCAGAAAAGATTTGCGCTATTACACCAACATGACAGAGCAATTGCCCGTGGCCTCATTCATGGCTGAACAAGTGCACCAAACCTATGTGCTGGCTGAAACTTTGGGCTTTGGTGAACGCTTTGTGCCAAGGCTTGTAACAATGATGATGCAACTGGCTGGGATTAAAAAATAGCCTTTTCTAGCGTGGTATAAAAACCTTATTTCCGTTTTTTTGCTTTCATCTTTTTTGCAACTTTTTTTGCTGGTGCTGCACGTTTTACCTTTTGCGGCACCAGAAAAATTGATGGAAGTTCTTCGGGTGTGGGTTTTTCAAACACATCATAAAAGTCTTCAATCGGGCGTGAACGCGGCGTTGAGAAAGTATAAAGGCTGGCCGCCTCTTCTTGCAGGCCCTGCTGCGGGTTTTGCGATAGGCCCTTTTGCTTCATCAAGGCCAAACGCTCGCTGGCAGCCAACGCTGTTTCAGGATAGCCCAGTAAAAATCCTTGCCCCAATTCACAGCCTAATGCTGCCAGCCGATCAATCTGTGTTTGGGTTTCAATGCCTTCCGCCACAACGCCCATGCCCAAACTGTTGGCCAGCGTGGTGATGGATGTGATGATCTTTTCATTGCGCTGATCAAAATTTTCAGGCCGAATAAAAGACCTGTCAATCTTCAGCGTATCAAACGGAAAATCGCGTAACGATGCCAAGCTTGAAAAGCCGGTGCCAAAATCATCGCAAGCCAGGCCAACGCCCAAGGCCTGCAATTGTTGCAATATTTTTGCCGCCCGTTCGGGTTGGCGCATAATCACAGTTTCGGTAATTTCAATTTTCAACGTGCCAGGCTGCAACGCTTCACGGTCTAAGATTGCTTTCACCTGCCGTGGCAAATCTTGTGACATAAGCTGCACAGCTGAAACATTAACAGACACAAAAAACGCCCGGCCGCGCATCATCACGCGTTGCCAAATGCCCAGCTGCCGGGCAGCGCCAGCCAAAATAAACTGGCCAATCTCACTGATCATGCCGGTTGTTTCAGCAATCTCAATAAATTCTGAAGGGGTCAGCAAACCAAGTTCAGGGTGGCGCCAGCGGGCCAGCGCTTCAAAACCAGCAATTTCAAGCGAAGCCAAATAAACAATCGGTTGAAAATAAACTTCAATTTCATTTTGTGCCAAGGCGCGGCGCAGATCAATTTCCAAAGACAATAGGCGGGCGCGATCATCAACCATTTCACCATGATAAACCACGGCTTGGCCGCCGCCATCAGCGCGCGCTTCCAACATGGCCACATTCGCCTGATCAATGAGGTCTTGTGGTTTTTGATCGCTGCTGCTGGGCGTGGAAACCCCAATGCTTGCAGATAAAACAATATGCTGCGCGCCCAATTTAACCGGAGCTGCAACAGCACCTTGCAAAACCTTTGCAAATTCTGAAAAGTCGCCCCGATCAATTCTCTCGCTGCACAACAAGGCAAATTGCCCACCAGAAAGTCTGGCCACTGTTTCATCATCGTCAATCAGCTCTTTCAAACGATGCCCAATAATTTTCAGAATTTTATCGCCTTGGTCTTGGCCCAAACCATCATTGATCACTTTAAACCGATCAAGATCAACCACAACAATGCGCAACGGCAATGCCCCAGCCTTGCCCGCACCGCGTGTTAGCCGTTCAACCAACAAGGCCTTATTGGGCAGGCCTGTGACAACATCTTCCAACGCATCAACTGACATGCGTTCTTCAGCTTGTTTCAATTTGCTAATATCAGTCAGCGTTCCAATGCACCGCTCGATGGTTTTGTTGGGGCCCGGCAAGGCGCGCGCTTGCAAGCCATACCAACGATAGCTTCCATCAACATCTTTTAAGCGCAACTCCATTTCAACAATGTCGCCTGCGTGAAAATCTTGGCGCTGGGCCAATTTTTCATAACTTTGCAAATCTAAGGGGTGCACCAAATCGCGAAATACGGGCTGCTCGACGTAGCCCAAATCTTGGGCCAATTCTTCACCGGTGTTCAACACGGCCGTTACGGGTTGCCAATCCCACAAAATGTGCCCGCCACTGGCAAGTGCCAAGCTGCGGCGGTTTGCATCGGTAATAAAAGGCTTGGAAACCAACCCTTGCGTAAACATATAGCGCACAAGTGCTACAGCCAAAGCCACCAAAACAGCGGCCAGAGATGCTTCTAAAAACGGTGATAACATTTCCCCGCGGCTTGGCAATTGTGCAAGCAAGCCAGCAAACACCACCCAAACAAAAAGCGGCGACCAGAACATCAATGTCGGGTCTAACAGGTTTGGGTTTTTGCCGCGCTGCCACAAACTGCGTGCCGCACCAGCCACTGTCACCACAGCAAAGCCACATCGCGCCAAGCCAGTGGCAATATTGGGCTCCACCAAGCCATAGGGTATATTGGCCAAGGCCAAAAATGGCACAGCCAAAAGCGCCATGCCAAATATCGAACGCTTGGGGTCTACCGCCAAAAAGCCAATGGCACACAATGCCAGACACCCTGTCATGGCACTTTCCAAGATCACGCGCAGCATTGCGGCAGATAAACCGCTGAAAAGGTCAGCACCAAATCCAATATCAAATGCAATAAACAAAAACGCCACAAGGCTGAAAGCCCAGCCCGCCAAAATGGCGCGGTTCGGTCTAAAACCATAACAGGCTAAAATACCCAACATCACAATCAATGAAATGCCTAAAATCAAACCTTGAAAGAATGCAATTTCACTGCGCGATTTCTGCCACGCTGCCTTTTGCATAAGCGTTGCGTTTAATGTGCCATCAAGGCTTTCAACGGCAATGTTCACAGTGTCTTTGCTGGCCACAGTAAAGCTGAAGCTTTTTACAGCGCCATCACCATCAAGCACCACGCCTGTCGAGCCTTTGGTCAACTCAGCACCCAAGGCCGATTGGCCCACATTTTTTGCTGGCAAAAAGCCCGATCCTGCAAAACGTTGAGGTGCCAGCACCAGTGAAAGATTCAACGGTTGGTCTGTGGTGTTGTGAAACGAAAACAGCGACCAATAGTATGTTGGCCCCGGCCCTTGGGCCTTCAGCGTGGCCAATGCAGGGTCTGTTGGCCCCTGCACATTGATGCTGGCGCGCTGGGCCGCAATGGGCTCACGATATTTTGTCAGATCAACTTCGTTGCTGTTCTGGTCAACATCTAAAATGCCCGCCAGCCCAAAACCAGGCAATGCCAGAAACACCAGCAGTGCCATCAAAATTATTCGGACGTTTCCCAGCAAACGAATCATTTCTACAATCTAGCGGTCTGGCAAGTTGAAGGCGATTGTCAGTTCACATTGGTCAATTTGGCAAACAGCACATGGTCTTCCCACTGGCCAGCAATTTTAACATAGGATTTAGCATAGCCTTCTTGTTCAAAACCACATTTGGCCAGCAAGTTTCGCGATGCTTCATTATGTGGCAAGCAGGCCGCTTCAATGCGGTGCAACCCAAACCGCGTGCCAGCCACGCTGGTTAAAGCGTCAATGGCGTCGGTCATATAGCCCCGGCGGGTAAAGTTTTGGCCCATCCAATAGCCCAGCGTGGCCGCTTGTGAAACACCGCGTCGAATATGGCTCAACGTAAGCCCCCCCACCAATTGGCCTTGCTGCTTTTCAAACAAAAAAAATGCATAGGCCAAATCATCGCGCGCCCGCGCCCGATAAATCCGCACGCGTTCGCGAAACGCGAATTTTGAAAACTCATCGGGCTGCCACGTGGGTTCCCACTTTTCCAAAAAATCGCGGCTTTTCTGGCGCACATCACACCATTGTTCAAAATCATCGGGCTGGGGTGCCCGCAAAGTGACAAGGTTGCCCTCGACATTTTGATAGGTCGTCATTTTTTGAAACAGCTTAAGCACGTTTACTTTATCTGAAACCGAGCAGCCAAAGCCGCGTGGCTTTCAAGCGATGAAAGTTGGCCCACAGCGCTCATTGATGGCACACCCTTGCCAAAAATATCGCCAGCCAACGCCCGCACTTGCTCAATCGTAACGGCTTCAATCTTGGCAATCAATGTGGCCATATCAGGCACTTCGCCAAAGGCCAGAAACTGCCGCGCAATTTGATCGGCCCGCGAAGACGCACTTTCCAAATTCATCACGATCGATGTTTTAAGCTGTGCCTTGGCCCGATCAATTTCCTTGGGTGTAATCTCGCCCATCATCGACATCATCACATTGGCTGTCACTTCAATCAGGGCTGGTGTGTGGTCAGGCGACGTGGCCGCATAAACCCCAAGCTGGCCCGTATCTTCATAAGTGGTGCCAAAGGCAAACACGCTATAACAAAGGCCGCGCTTTTCACGCACCTCTTGAAACAGCCGAGACGACATGCCGCCACCCAAAATGCTGGCCAAAACCTGCAATTGATAAACCCGTGGGTCGCGGTAATGCGGCGCTGGAAATGAAACAACCAAGTGGGTTTGGTCCAAAGGCTTTTGCTCTGTCATGGCTTCGGCACCAAAATGCGGTGGCTGGCGTTGCGGCAAATGGCCTTGTGGAATATTGCCAAAATGCTTTTCAGCCTCTGCTGCAAATGCCTTGTGGTCCACATTGCCTGTGGCACACACCACCATGCGCGATGCCCAATAGTTGCGTTCGCGCCAACCCAGCATTTGTTCGCGCGTCATCGATTTCACCAAATCTTCGGTGCCCAGAATAGACCGGCCCAAAGGGTGCGAGCCATAGCTTGCGGTTTGTGCCAATTCAAAAACCAAATCATCGGGTTGATCTTTGGCGGCCGCAATTTCTTGCAAAATCACATCGCGCTCACGTTCCATTTCCGATTCTTCCAATGTGGAAGATGTGAAAATATCTGCCAGAATATCCATGGCCAAAGGCCAATCGGCCTTTAATGTGCGCGCATAATAGGTTGTGGTTTCCATGCCGGTTGCGGCGTTGATCTCGCCGCCCGCACTTTCAATTTCTTCGGCAATGTCTTGGGCGGTTCGCCGCTTCGTGCCCTTGAAGGCCATATGCTCTAGAAAATGAGCGACACCATTTTCATGGGCCATTTCATCGCGCGCACCCGCCTTAACCCAAATACCAAGTGCCACAGATTCAAGATGTGGCATATTATGTGTAAGCACGTGCAAGCCGTTTTTCAGCTTGGTAATTTCAACCGACATACTGTCTCCCAATCAGCGCTTGTCGTTGGAAAGAATAAACTCTTTCACGGCTGCAACGCTGTTGGGGACTATTGTGAAACTTTCTTGCGCGGTGAGCAAGTGAGATAGTCGAGAAGGTAAATGCGGGTGCTGGCCCGTGGCTTTGTGCACTGCATCAGGAAACTTCGCCGGATGGGCTGTTGCCAGCGTGATTAAAGGTGATTTCAGCTTATGCTGCAAAGCAACATGAAGGCCAACAGCACTATGCGGGTCGATCAACTCACCCATGTTGGCCAAAGCCCGCGCCATCATCGCAGCGGTTTCAACTTCTGATGTTGCACCGGAATCAAATTCTTGGCGAATAGCTTTCAGTGCGGGTGATTTTAAAGTGAATGAACCAGATTGTGTGAGGCTGCCCATAGCGGCGCGAACGGCCGATGCATCACCCTTATTGGCCAAATAAATCAAACGTTCAAAATTGCTGGAAACTTGAATATCCATTGATGGGCTGATGGTGGGGTGAACGCCTGTCACATCATAACGCCCGGTCTTTAACGTGCGATCTAAAATGTCATTGCTGTTGGTGGCAATAATAAACCGATCAACGCCAAGCCCCATGCGCTTGGCCACAATGCCTGCAAACATGTTGCCAAAGTTGGCAGAGGGCACACAAAAGCTAACGGCGCGATCAGGCACACCCAATGCCAGACCTGCATAAAAATAATAAACAATCTGGGCCATGATGCGGCCCCAGTTGATAGAATTAACCCCCGCCAAGCCAACGCCATCGCGAAACGTCAAATCATTGAACAAGGCTTTAACAATGGCTTGGCAATCATCAAAATTGCCTTCGATTGCAATGTTGTGAATAGACTTGCTTTTCACCGTAGTCATCTGGCGGCGTTGCACGTCAGACACCAAGCCATGGGGATGCAATATAAATAGGCTGGCGTTTTGGCTGTGTTCAAAGGCCGAAACGGCAGCCCCGCCAGTGTCGCCTGATGTGGCCCCCACAATCACCGCGCGGCGTTTGTGTTTGGCCAAGCTCCAATCCATCATGCGCGATAAAAGCTGCATGGCCACATCTTTGAAGGCCAGTGTTGGCCCATGAAAAAGCTCCAGCAAAAACTGGTTGGCCTCAAGCTGTTTGAGGGGCGCCACAGCGGCATGATCAAATGTGGCATAGGCGCCAGCAATCATGCGCTTTAATTCGCCTGCGGGAATGGAACCTGATGTAAACTTGCTGCACACCGCAAAGGCCACATCGGCATATGGCTTGCCCTGCAATGCTTTCATTTGTGCCTTGGTAAATTTCGGAAATGTTTCGGGCACATAAAGCCCGCCATCACGTGCAAGGCCTGAAAGCATGGCCCCTTCAAAAGATAATTTCGGTGCAAGGCCGCGCGTAGAGATAAATTTCAAAGTCGTGTTCCTCGTTTCAAGAAAGGGACCTCATCCGCCCTTCGGCCACCTACTCGACACAGTGGAGAAGGGCGAGGTGTTTGCCATTCACCCTTCTCCTTTGGAGAAGGTGCCCGACAGGGCGGATGAGGTCCCTTCCTTTGCCCAAATTCTCTAGCCCGCCCAAAGGTGGCTTTCAAGCATCAGGCTTTCTCACCATAAACACGCCAGAAACGCCCACCAATGCCAACGCCAACCCAAACCATGTGATGGCATATCCCAAATGATTGTTGGCCAGTTCCACTTTTGGTTCGGTTGCTTCAAAGCCCGGCCCACTTTGTAAGGATTGCAGCACCACCAACGGCCCGGAAAATCCAACTGCTTTTTGCATGGCGGCCACATCCCACCAAAACCATTCATTGGTGGTGGCATTGTTGTCGTTGTCAAAAAAACCTTTGCCCTTGTTGTGCAAACGCAAAACCCCCACAAGCTGAACAATCGGTGCTGGTTCTGCCGTGGCCACACCCAAATCAACCAGAACCGTGCTGCCGTCCACGGCCTTAAAGGGTGCAATAGCCTCCCACGCAGGCATGCCTTTGAACGATGATTGTTTTTTCAAAATATGGCTAAGGTCAAGTGCCCCATCTGCCGTCACTTTAAGATATTCAACATCTTCACCAGCGCTCACGCGCTTTAACGCATCAGCCAAGGCAATGGGCTTATCATTCATCCGCGCTTGCAAAGCTGCAATCAACGCCTGTTTTTGGCCCAAACGCTGCACTTGCCAAAACCCTAGGGAACACAATATGGCAAGCCCAGCGATGGTTGCCACCAACACCGGCCACACCCGGCGCGTCATTGATCAATGCGTCCTTCATGGGCATTCATGCGCCACTGTTGGGCCACAAGAAGCCCCTTCATGGGCCGCAACATCAACATGGGTATAATAACAATCAACACCAAGCCGATTAGAAACATCACCCAGATCGGTGGCTCATAGGCCAGCTCAAATCCAACAATGCTGCCCACGCCAAACACACATGCAAACAACATCACAAACCAGGCCGCACCATCGCCCGCATCGGCAAAATCAAAAGGCATTTTGCAATTGCTGCACGCAGTGGCCAAGTTCAAATAACCATTGAACAAGTGCCCGCGCCCACAGCGCGGGCACTTGCCCATCATGCCCGTTTTAAAGGGCGAATAATCTGGATAATAGTTGTCGTTCATTCAAGCGGCATCACGCCGCCGTGGTTGCCCCACACGTAAATGCACACGAACAAGAACAGCCACACCACGTCCACGAAGTGCCAATACCAAGCAGCAGCTTCAAAGCCAAAATGCTGCGTTGGTGTAAAAGCACCAGCCCGGGCGCGAAACCAGCAGACGATTAAAAAGATCGTGCCGATAATCACATGGAAACCATGAAAGCCCGTGGCCATGAAAAATGTTGAACCATAAATATTGCCGCCATTGGCGTTGGAAAACGCAAACAGCGCGTGGCTATATTCATAGGCCTGCACACAAGTGAAAATCAGGCCCAAAACAATGGTCAACGCCAAACCACGTTCCAAGCCTTTGCGGTCCCCATGAAGCAAAGCATGATGCGCCCATGTCACTGTTGTGCCTGAAGTCAGCAAAATTAAAGTGTTCAGCAATGGCAGATGAAACGCATCAAAAACCGTGGTGCCCTTGGGCGGCCAAATGCCACCGGTGGCCAACACGCGTGAAGCCAATTTGGCTTCGCCTGCAAACAATGAAGCATCAAAAAATGCCCAGAACCACGCCACAAAGAACATCACTTCTGAGGCGATGAACATCAACATGCCATAACGCAAATGCAGCGCCACAACTTGCGTATGATCACCCGCATTGGCTTCCTTGATTACATCACTCCACCACATGAACATGGTATAAAGCACCAGAGCAAAACCGATGATCAAGGCATAGGCAGGTGCGCCATGCATCCATGTTACAGCACCAACCGCAGTGATGAAGGCCGCAACCGCACCAACAACAGGCCAAGGGCTTGGATTGACCAAGTGATAATCATGATTTTTGGTGTGTCCGTCAGCCATGGTATGCTCCTCAAATTCTCAATTTAGCTTGGCCTGCTTATCCGCCACCGCGGGCGCATCAGCAGGATAAAACGTGTAAGATAATGTAATCTCTTTAATGCCCCTGCCGTCGGCATCATCTAAAATAGCAGGATCAACAAAAAACGTCACCGGAAATTCGGCCGCTTCGCCGGGCTTTAACGTGTGCTTGGTAAAACAGAAACATTGGATCTTATCAAAAAACTGCCCTGCCGTTGGCGGGGTTACATTATAAACAGCGCTGCCCGTTTCTTCGCGATTGCTATTATTCTTTGCATCAAAATAGGCCAAATTCTGTTCACCAATTTTCACCACCATAACGGTTTGGCGCGGTTGAAATGTCCAGCGCAAGTCTGATGAAATATTAGAGTCAAAGCGAACAGTAATGGTTTTATCGCTCACCTTGTCAGGCGCTTTAAAGGCCCGCTGCGTTGTGCCACCAAACCCTGTGGCTTGGCAAAACGCCTTATAAAAAGGCACGGCCGCATAAGCCCCGCCCACCATCACACACACACCAGCCGCAGCAATAATTGCCACGCGGGTGTTTTTTGTGGTGTTGGGTTGAACGGCCTTCATCAATGAACGCCTTCTTTAATTTTATAGATGGTGGTCACAAAAAACAAAACCACCAAGCCGCCCAAAATCAGCGCAGTGACAAGCGCACGCATTTTGCGGCGCTTCATATCAGCCGGTGAAAAGGCAACGGGGCGTTCGTTCATCCCAACATCCAATGATAGGCCGGAATGCCAATCAGCTTTTCTGCCAAGATCAAGGCAAACAAAGCGAACAACCAGAAAATCGAAAAACCAAACAAGGCCTTGCAGGCTTTATCGCCAGCAGGCGTATCGCCCAAGCGATAAATATCAATGGCGTCTTTCACAAAAATCAGCGTCAAAAAACCACCGCCCCACGCATAAAGCCCGCCAGCAACACCCGTCATGCAAGGCAGTGCCACCGCAGGCAGGGTGAGAAGCGCATAAATTAAAATCTGTTTGCGGGTTTCAGGGCGCCCAGCAACATTGGGCAACATCGGAATGCCGGCTTTTTCATAATCGCCTTCACGAAACAGCGCCAAAGCCCAAAAATGCGGTGGCGTCCACATGAAGATTAACAAAAACAAGGCAATGGAACCCAAGTCAACAGTGCCAGTCACAGCTGTCCACGCCACCATGGGTGGAAATGCGCCAGCAGCACCGCCAATTACAATATTTTGCGGCGTATAACGCTTCAAGCCAATTGTATAAACCACCACATAAAAGAAAATCGTAAACGCCAACAATGCTGCTGATTGCCAATTGGCAAACAGTGCCAACATCACAACCGACGCAATGGCCAATGCCACACCAAAGCCCAAAGCCTCGCCCGGCAAAATTGCACCCGCCGGAATGGGGCGCTTCTGTGTGCGCTTCATCACGGCATCAATATCAGCTTCATACCACATGTTCAGCGCACCAGACGCACCAGCGCCAAGGGCTATGCAAAACAACGCCACAAATCCAAGCCACGGTTGAATGTGGCCCGGTGCTGCCACCATGCCCACAAGTGCCGTGAAAATAACCAAAGACATAACCCGTGGCTTGAGCAATTGAAAATAATCACGCGCCGATCCTTGCCCGCCTAAAGGCTCGGTCAACGCATGATCATATGATTGCTCAACGCTCATCAGATTACTTGATGACAGGCAGGTCGTTGAACTGATGGAATGGTGGTGGTGAAGGCAATGTCCATTCCAAAGTTGTGGCACCAACACCCCATGGGTTTGCCGGTGCGGGCACTTTTTTAGCATAGGCCATGAACACACCAAACAGGAACACCACAACAGCAAAGCCTGATGCATATGAACCCAGTGATGATACATAGTTCCAGCCCGCAAATTGCGCAGGATAATCAATATAGCGGCGCGGCATGCCAGCCAACCCTAAGAAATGCTGTGGCATGAACACAAAGTTCACCGACACGAATGTCAACCAGAAATGCACTTTGGCGATGGTTTCATTATACATATAGCCAGTGATTTTGGGGAACCAGTAATACCAGCCCGCAAAGATTGCAAACACAGCACCCAGCGAAAGCACATAGTGGAAATGCGCCACAACATAATACGTGGCATGCAAATCACGATCAACGCCAGCGTTGGCCAAAACCACACCCGTTACACCGCCCACAGTGAACAAGAAAATAAAACCAATTGCCCATAACATGGGTGGCCGGAAATCAATTGAGCCGCCCCACATTGTTGCAATCCAAGAGAAGATTTTAACGCCTGTCGGAACCGCGATGATCATGGTGGAAGCCACAAAGTAAGCTTGCGTATCAGCATCCATGCCCACGGTATACATGTGATGCGCCCAAACCACAAAGCCAACCACGCCAATGGCCACCATGGCATAGGCCATGCCCAAATAACCAAACACTGGCTTTTTAGAGAAGGTTGAAATCACATGGCTGATGATGCCAAAGCCTGGCAAAATCAAAATATAAACTTCAGGATGGCCGAAGAACCAGAACAGATGTTGGAACAATAGCGGGTCACCGCCCTTGGATGGCACGAAGAATGATGTGCCAAAATTACGATCTGTCAACAACATGGTGATGGCACCAGCCAAAACCGGAAGCGACAACAACAACAAGAACACTGTCACAAGCACAGACCACACGAACAATGGCATCTTATGCAATGTCATGCCCGGTGCGCGCATGTTGAAAATGGTGGTGATGAAGTTAATGGCACCAAGAATAGATGAAGCACCTGCAATGTGAATGGATAGAATGGCAAAATCCATCGCCGGGCCCGGTGAACCAGCCGTTGACGATAGGGGCGGATACAAAGTCCAACCACCGCCCACGCCATGCATGCCCGGTGGGCCTTCAACGAACATTGAAATCAACAGCAATGCGAACGAAGGGATAAGAAGCCAGAACGAAATATTGTTCATGCGTGGAAACGCCATGTCTGGCGCACCAATCATCAAAGGCACAAACCAATTGCCAAAGCCGCCGATCATGGCGGGCATCACCATGAAGAAAATCATGATAAGGCCATGCGCCGTTACAAAGGCATTATACATCTGCTTGCCGTTATCGATGGCAGCATCGCCTGAAACGCCATAAACCATTTGCGCCAAGCCGTTAAAATATTGAATGCCGGGGTGCGCCAATTCCATGCGCATCAAAACTGATAAAAGCCCGCCCACACAGCCCGCCATAATCGCAAACCAAAGATACATCGTGCCGATATCTTTGTGGTTGGTGGAATAAAGATACCGCCGCCATCCTGTTGGATCGGCATGCGAGTGGTCGTCAATTGCGTGTGCGTGTGCCATAATCTTTATGCCTCAATGAAATCAGTTAGCTGCAACTTTTGCATCTGCAGGACGAATAGTTTTCAAGAACTGGTCAAGTTCCGCGGGCTTTGGTGCCTTCAACTGAAGCTCGCCCCAGGCCTTATATTTATCTTCTGAAACAACCCACACTTCAATGGGCATGTAAGCATGTTGTACGCCGCAAAGCTGGGCGCATTGCCCGTTATAAACACCTTCTTTGGTGGCCTGAAACCAATCTTCATTCAAGCGGCCGGGAACCGCATCCATCTGCACACCAAACGAAGGCATATACCATGCATGCATAATGCCTTCAGGGTCTGCCGTCACAATCAGTTTTACAACTTTGTTGACAGGCACCACCATGGGCACATCTGTGGCCAACAAATACGTGCGGCCCTCAGCCTTGGCTTTATCTTCAGGCAACAAATATGATGTGAACGAAACCTTGGCCGATTTATCATCATTCACCCCAAGATCAGGATATTCATAAGTCCAATTCCAAGATGGATTGCCGATAATTTTAACTGTCAAATCGCCCTTGGGAATGTTGCGTTGAAAATAGAGAAGCTTCATCGATGGCACAACGATGATGGCCAAAATGATCACGGGAACAATCGTCCAAACCACTTCCAAAAGTGCGTTGTGGGTGGTTTTGGAAGGCACCGGATTGGCCGTCGAATTAAACCGCACCATCACATAAACCAGAAGCGCTAAAACAAAAACCACAATGGCGGTGATCAAAATCAACAAGCCATTGTGAAAGCTTTGAATGAAATCACCAACCGGTGTCACAGCGTCTTGCATGCCCAATTGCCAATTCACGGGGTGGCCCGCATCAGCCAAAGCCAGGCAAGGTGCCAGAAGAAGCCCCGTCAACCCTGCCAAAATCCGCGTTTTGAATGATGTCATCGCCTTGTGTCCTCAATCGCATGGCTCATGAAAAGCCCAAGGCAGGGTAAACAACATTCGCGTGTTCGCCGCAACTGGCCAATGCGCGGCAAAACGTCATTGCAATGGCAAATGGAATTCTGCCGCATTTGCCATGAAAGACTTGAAATGCGTCGATAAATTTGCAGGTTGTTTTTGCTGATTCTTGGCGTTAAGTCGCACCTAACGTTTAACATTAAGGAAAAGCGAATCGTGAAATTCAAGTCGATTTGCCAATTGGCATGCGCAGCAACTCTTTTGGCGGGCATTATCAGCCCGGCCTTTGCCCAAACCACAACGCAGGCACAAACCCCTCCGCCGCCGCCAAACTTGGGCCCCCGCAAAAACGCAGCGGGACAGGTTGATCCGAACGCGCCCAAAGTTGAAACTGTGGCCACCCATGGTGGCTGGCTTGTGCAATGCAGTGATCTTCCGGCCCAAGGTGATCAGCCCGCGGGCAAATCCTGTGGCATGACCCAAACTGGCAAGAACGAAAAAAGCGAGGGCATTGGCCTGTCGCTCATCATCAACCGCACCAAGGCCAATGGCAAAACTCAAACCATCATGCGGGCCCTTGTTCCCGTTGGGGTTTATTTGCCAACAGGCGTTGCCATGGAAATTGATGGCACAGCACTGGAAGGCCGGATGAGCTTTACCCGCTGCACACCGCGCGCCTGTGAAAGCTTTGGTGAAGCGTCAGATGCCACCATGAAAAAGTTTCTCAAAGGCAAGCAAGCCACGTTTTATATCTATGATCGGCCCGGTAACGGTTTTCCAATCAAGTTCTCGCTTGCTGGATTTGCCGAAGGTGTTGCAGATCTCGACAAGCAGTAACAAGCTCTAAAACCAACCCCTTCCGCCCGTCATCCCAACACCCATAATTAACATCCCCGCGCAAGCGGGGATCCAACTTTCTTGGTTAGGTTTGGTTTCAAGGTGGATTCCCGCCTGCGCGGGAATGACGATTTAAGGCTGGGTGCGTTTGAAGCAGGGACAGAGCTTAGCGACGCGTCCGCGCTCGCTTATGATCTCCCCCTCACCCGTCATCCCGACGAAAGTCGGGACCCAGACTTGCAGCAGGTGAGCGGGTTGAAAGCCTGGGCCCTGACTTCCGTCGGGGTGACGGATTTTGGGTGGGTATGAAAATAATTTCCTAAGCCTCTTGACATTGTTCCTAATATGTTCTAGGTGCGATCTGTTCTCTTCCTTTGGGAGTCCCGCTCATGACGGTGATCTGGATGGAAGAGGATGGCAGGCCTGCTGGTAGG
>JAYUHQ010000218.1:0-1526 GCA_043766895.1 Aestuariivirga sp. | reverse complement strand
GAGATTGATCTTGTTTTGTCATGCAGCGTATACGGTTCATCGCGCAAAGGAGATGACATGCAAACGCCGGTTTTAATGTGGTTCAGGCAAGACCTGCGTTTGTCAGATCATTCAGCCCTGTCGGCTGCGGCAGCAAAAGGGCCAGTTCTACCCATTTTCATTTTAGATGATGAAACGCCCGGTGAATGGAAATGGGGCGGGGCTTCGCGTTGGTGGTTGCACCATTCACTGCAACAGTTTCAAAAAAACGTGCCGCTGGTTTTGCGGCGTGGGAAGTTTGAAGAGGTTCTGCGCGATGCTTTAAAAGCCAGTGGCGCACAAGCATTATATTTCACCCGCGATTATGCGCCGTGGTCTGGCGCCTTGGAACAGCGCGTCAAAGCACTCTGCGATGAATTGAACATTGAATGCCACCGCCATGGCGGTTTTTTGCTGCATGAACCTGAATCCATTCGCAATGGTTCGGGAGAGCCCTATAAAGTTTATACGCCCTTCGCGCGCGCTTGCTTTGGCAAAGGCGAACCGCGTTTGGCCAAACCCACACCACAAATTGAATTTGCAACTCATACTTTAAAATCAGACACGCTTGCAGAGTGGCACCTTTTGCCATCCACGCCAGATTGGGCCACAGGCTTGCGCGATGAATGGCAGCCGGGCGAGCAAGGCGCACAAAACCTCCTTCATCACTTCATCGATGAAGGCTTAAGCAACTATTCAGAAGGCCGCGACAGGCCTGATAAAAAATTCACCTCACGGCTTTCACCGCATCTTCATTGGGGCGAAATTTCACCCCACCAAGTGTGGCACACCACAAGAAGCGCCATGGCACAAGCGAATGGTGCGCTGGATAATAATGGTGAGAAATTTCTCAAAGAAATTTTGTGGCGCGAATTTTCTTATCAGCTGCTTCACCATTGGCCAGATTTTCCCGATCAGCCATTCAAAAAAGAATTTGCAGCCTTTCCGTGGCAACACGATGCGCCAGCATTGGAAAAATGGCAGCGCGGCCAAACCGGCTATCCGATTGTGGATGCGGGCATGCGCGAGCTTTGGCACACAGGGTTGATGCACAACCGTGTGCGTATGATCACCGCATCATTCTTGATCAAAGACCTGCTTATTCCATGGCAGGAAGGCGAGCGTTGGTTTTGGGATACATTGGTAGATGCCGATATCGCGTCCAATTCCGCCAGCTGGCAATGGGTGGCGGGTTCAGGTGCTGATGCATCGCCCTATTACCGCATTTTCAACCCGGTTCTGCAGGGCCAGAAGTTTGACCCAGATGGTGCTTATGTGAAGAAATGGATCCCGGAATTGGCAACTGTGCCCACTGAGTTTATTCATTGCCCGTGGGATATGCCGGTGCCGCCCAAAGCCTATCCAAAACCAATGGTCGATCATGCCACGGCGCGCAACAGGGCATTGGCTGCGCTAAAAACCCTAAAGGCTTCTAGTTAGTCGTATTTTGGTTTGAAAGCTGGGCCCATGTGTTGGGCTGGGCCAGCATTTGCTGCAAATAGGCCAAA
>JAYUHQ010000217.1:0-11262 GCA_043766895.1 Aestuariivirga sp. | reverse complement strand
CACTGTTTTTGGCCTTTTGCCTGTGGCCAAATTTCTTTGCGCCGCTGGCTTATTTTTACGCTGTCTTGTGTGCCCTCACCACGTTCACTCGCGTTTGGGCGGGCTATCACAGATTTGGTCGCTAACCATTCGTTAACAAATAATCACAGCTTTGCCCAAAAAAATTCTTGAATATGACAAGAGAATCCATCATATGCCGCTTCACCCAAAGTCGCACGTGCCGCAAGGTCTCCCCAAAGCAACGACGGTGTAAGGTTTTTTGGTCTCTGCTGGCTCTCCATCGGCCAGTGGTTCTGAGAGGCACCACTTTCATTGCCCCACAAGCGATTGGGTCACCCCCGATCAAATCAAGGCGCAACAGTTTAAGGTTTTAGCGTTCTCCGCGTTTCCACCGGGCGGGCCTGCTTTTGCTTTAATCTGCCATTTGATTTTACGGGAGTTAACACCATGGCCGCCACACAACGCATTCTCGATTTTCTCCGAAATGAACAACCTGAAGGCCCATGCCTTGTTGTTGATCTCAGCGTCGTTGAGGAAAACTATAAAGCATTTGATCATGCCATGCCCGGCACACGCATATTTTATGCGGTGAAGGCAAACCCAGCGCCTGAGATTTTGTCGCTTCTAGCCAACTTGGGCTCGTGCTTTGACACAGCCTCTGTGCAAGAAATTAAAATGGCTCTGGCCGCAGGTGCAACACCTGATCGCATTTCTTATGGCAACACCATCAAGAAGCAACGTGATATTGCCACAGCGCACGCGCTTGGCATTTCGATGTTTGCTGTCGATTCCATTGAAGAAGTTGAAAAAGTTGCTGCGGCCGCTCCGGGTGCGCGCGTGTTCTGCCGCATCCTCACTGATGGTGCGGGCGCTGAATGGCCATTGAGCCGCAAATTCGGTTGTGAACCAGCCATGGCAAAAGATGTATTGCTGCATGCGCATAAGCTTGGCCTTGGCGCTTACGGCATCTCATTTCATGTGGGCAGCCAGCAAACCCGTTTGGGCGCTTGGGACACTGCGTTAGAGCAAGCCAAGTCAATCTTTGATGAATGCGCCGCTGTTGGCATCCATTTACAAATGGTCAACCTTGGTGGTGGCTTTCCGACCAAATATCTCAAAGCTGTTCCCGGCACCAATTCTTATGCCAACGCCATTCATGATGGTTTGGCTAAGCATTTTGGCAATGCCATTCCAGAAACCATTATCGAGCCTGGCCGTGGCATGGTGGGCAATGCGGGTGTGATCAAATCTGAAGTTGTGTTGATTTCGAAGAAGCATAAGGATGATGATCTGCGCTGGGTTTACCTCGATATTGGCAAATTCGGCGGCTTAGCCGAAACCATGGATGAAGCCATTCGCTATCCCATCGTCACTGCCAAAGACGGCGATGAAAAAGCACTTTGCGTGATTGCGGGGCCAACGTGTGATTCAGCCGACGTGCTTTACGAAAAAACACCTTACGCCTTGCCGTTGACGTTATCCGTTGGTGATGAAGTGTTGATCGAAAGCTGTGGCGCTTACACCACCACTTATGCATCGGTGGCGTTCAACGGCTTTCCACCGCTTAAGGCTTATGTGATTTAGTTTTCACCCTTTTCCCCATTTTCTCCATCGGCGGGCTTGACCCGCCGACCCAGACTGGTTGGGCGGGTCAAGCCCGCCCAAGGAGAATATTATAGATGCGAGGATTATTATGGTCACAATTCGTGCTGAAAATTCGTCTGATGTTGCCGCTCGCGAAGCTTTGCTCAATCGCGCCTTTGGCGTGAAGCGGTTTCGCAAAACGTCTGAAAAACTGCGTTCTGGCCGTTTGCCTGCTGTTGGCTTGGCGTTTTCAGCTGTCGATGAAAAAGGCAAACTGGTTGGCACCATTCGCTTGTGGAACATAATTGCTGGCTCTGCTGGCCAAGCACTGCTGCTGGGGCCACTGGCGGTTGATAGCAAAGCCCAAGGCCATGGCATTGGTGCTGCGTTGATGAACCATGCTTGGCTGTTGCGCGCGATCTTGGCCATAGCGCCATCGTGTTGGTGGGTGACCAAAGCTATTATGGCCGTTTTGGATTTTCAGGCGAGGGCACGCGCAGTTTGCACTTGCCGGGGCCGGTGGATCGCGCACGGTTTTTAGGGCTTGAATTGGCAGAAGGTGCCCTTGATGGTGCCGAAGGCCTTATCGCAGCTTGTGGACGACCCGTTGAGGGTTTGAAGGTTGCGGCGTGACAGGTTCAGCTGGCCCTTTTCATCACCTGATTTTGCCTTATAAGCCTTAATCGCTTGAAGGAATTTGCGCCCATGTCCAATGTTGATATTTCCGAAACTGCCCGGATACTTTCGGAAGCTTTGCCCTTCCTTCAACTTTATGACGATGAAGTGATTGTGGTGAAGTTTGGTGGCCATGCCATGGGTGACGAAAAGCTGGCCCAGCAATTTGCCCGCGATATGGTGATGTTAAAAGTGTGTGGGCTTAACCCGGTTGTGGTGCACGGCGGTGGGCCGCAGATCAACCGGATGCTCGACAAATTGGCCGTGAAGGCCGAGTTTCGTGATGGCTTGCGTGTGACTGATAATGAAACCATGGAAGTGGTGGAAATGGTGCTTTCAGGCTCCATCAACAAAGCCATCGTGGCTTCAATCCAACAAGCGGGTGGCCGCGCCGTTGGCATTTCGGGAAAAGACGGCAATTTGTTGATCGCTGAACGCTATGTGAAAGACAAGAAAGACCCGGTGACAGGTGTCATCACCCAGGTTGATTTTGGCCAAGTGGGCGAGCCTGCGCGCGTGAACGTTGAAATTCTCAATACGATTATGAAAAGCGATGCCATTCCTGTCATCGCCCCCGTGGGCATTGGTTGGGATGGCCAAACCTATAATGTGAACGCAGACACTGCTGCTGGTGCCATTGCCTCGGCCCTTCATGCCAAGCGCTTGTTGATGTTAACCGATGTGGCCGGCGTTCTGGATAAAGCCAAGCAACTTATTCGCGAATTGAAATTGGCCGATGTGCAGGGCCTGATTGATGATGGCACGATTACTGCGGGCATGATTCCAAAAATTGAAAGCGCTGCATCGGTTGTTGAATCAGGCGTTGAAGGTGTGATTATTCTGGATGGGCGCGTGCCCCATTCAGTGTTGCTGGAATTACTCACCCCCCATGGTGTGGGCACACGCGTTTCGCGCGATGGCCAATGAGTACGTTCGCGCAGGTTGATACCTGGATCTTTGATCTCGACAATACGCTTTATCATCCATCATGCCGGTTGTTTGACCAGATGCATGTGCGCATGAGTGATTTTATCATTCAACAATTCGGTGTGGATGAGGAAGAGGCCAAACGCCGCCGTCATCATTTTTATGTGAAATATGGCACAACACTGCGTGGGCTGATGGTGGAACATGGGTTAGACCCAACGGCGTTTCTGGATTATGTGCATGATATTGATTATGCCGCTGTGCCCGCCAACCAGCATTTGGGCAACGCGTTGGATAAACTGCCGGGCCGCAAATTGGTGTTCACCAACGGCACATTGGGCCACGCCAAGCGCGTTTTAGACAGGCTTGGCTGTGCCACCCATTTTGAAGCGATCTATGACATTGTTGATAGCAGCTATATTCCAAAGCCCGACCAGCGGCCTTATGAAAAGTTCTTGGCGGTGCATGGCGTTGACCCCACGCGATCTGCATTCTTTGAAGATTTAAGCGAGAACCTTTTGGTGCCGCGCAGTGTGGGCATGAAAACCGTTTTGGTGGGCAAACATGATGAAGCTTTATTGCCTGCCCATGTTGATTATGTTACCGACAATTTGGCAGAATTTTTACACGGAGTTACACAATGAAAAACGCACAAAGCATTATCGAAGCCGCATGGGAAGCGCGCGATAAGGTTACCTTAAAAACCAAAGGCGATGTGCGCAAGGCCGTTGAATTTGCACTGGGCCAGCTTGATGCAGGCAAGCTGCGCGTGGCCTCTAAGGAAGCAGGCGAATGGCAGGTTCATCAATGGCTTAAAAAAGCGGTGCTTTTGTCGTTCCGTTTGAATGATATGGACGTGATCAAAGGCGGCCCCGGCACATCAAAATGGTGGGACAAGGTGCCTTCAAAATTTGAGGGTTGGACGGCGAAAAAATTCCGCGATTCAGGTTTTCGCGCTGTGCCCAATTGCATCGTGCGCCGCTCGGCTTACATTGCGCCGGGCGCTATTCTCATGCCGTCCTTCGTCAACCTTGGCGCATATGTTGATACGGGCACCATGGTTGATACCTGGGTGACGGTTGGTTCCTGCGCCCAGATCGGCAAAAACGTGCATCTTTCAGGTGGCGTTGGCATTGGCGGCGTGTTGGAACCCATGCAAGCAGGCCCCACCATTATTGAAGACAATTGCTTTATCGGTGCGCGTTCAGAAGTGGTTGAAGGTGTTGTGGTGGGTGAAGGCTCGGTTATTTCCATGGGTGTGTTCATTGGCCAATCCACCAAGATTGTGGATCGCGCCACGGGCGAAGTTCACATGGGTAAAGTTCCGCCTTATTCCGTTGTGGTTTCAGGCTCGCTGCCGCAAAAACCATTCGCTGATGGTTCACCATCACCATCGCTTTATTGCGCCGTGATTGTGAAACGCGTGGATGAGAAGACCCGCAGCAAAACCAGCATTAACGAGCTGCTCAGGGATTGAAATCATGCAACCCATTTTTTCGACGATACTTTTCATTTGATGGTAGAATAACGCGCCTAGAATTTTGGCTTCGTCAGATTGCAATTTGGCCGTTGTTGTATGTTTCAATCCACATTGTTTCAATGTTTTTGGGTGTGAATCTCAATTCGGCGTCGCAACCAGACATTCAACCTTCAGGCAAAATAATTCTTTCGGTGATTGTTGTAGTGTACTTTTGGTCTGCCATGTGTTCGCAAATCCAAAGGCTACATGATAGAAATAAATCGGGTTGGTGGTTTTGGATCGGCGTGATTCCAGTAATTGGTGAGATTTATTTGCTCGCTGAATCTGGTTTTCGTCGCGGCACCGAAGGGCCAAATCGTTTTGGGCCTGATCCGTTGGTAGAGAAATAACATCTTCACCCTTCCCCCGTTGGGGGAAGGTGCCCGGCAGGGCGGATGAGGGCTTGGGGCGTTTGCCCCAAGAAAGCCTCGTGCCGCGCTGAACCACCAAGGCTTTCCGCCTTGGCCCTCATCCGGCCTTTGGCCACCTTCTCCCAATGGGAGAAGGGTAATCATCAGGTAGGCCTAGCCCCTTCCCGATTCATTCATTCTCAGCAATACTGCCCCTGTGGGGCATTTTTCGTGGGAGAATAACATGGATTGGAAATATCTTTTAACGAGCTTTGAAGGACGCACGAACCGCAAGCCATTTTGGCTTTCGGTATTAATATTGGTTATCGTTACTTGGGTTTTAGAATTTATTCTATTTGCTATCTTCGGAACTGGCATGATGCATATGGACCCGAATGCAACACCCGAAGCAACGGCTGCTGCTGCACAACAGGCCATGAGCGGCATGATGTTGCCGATTGGCATTTTAACGTTGCTGATCCTGTGGCCAAGCTTGGCGATTTATACCAAGCGCTGGCATGACCGTGATAAATCGGGTTGGTGGACGTTGATTATTTTTGTGCCGGTGATCGGCTCAATTTGGTTGCTTGTTGAACTGGGCTTCCTGCGCGGCACCGAAGGGCCAAATCTTTTTGGCGCTGATCCGCTGGCTTAAGTAATTTAAGTTCCGCAAAAGGTTTGCAGCACCTCTTCCTGAGGCAGGGGTGCTGCTTCCAAATCCTTCAAACTGTCTTGCGCCGTGAATGGCGTTTGAATGGCGCGCAGCAAGCGGTTAAACAAAGCTAAATCGCCCTGCTCGGCTGCGGCCAAGGCTTCTGCCACGCGGTGGTTGCGGGCGATGTAAACCGGGTTATGGGCCCGCATCAGCGCCGTTGCATTGGCTGCTTTCAACGAGGTCCATTGTGCGTGCCATGCATCATGGGCCAGGTTGGAGATAAAAAACTGTTCCATGTTTTCGCCACGCGTTAGGCTGGTAAAAAACTGGGTAAAATCCGCGCGCGCATTGGCCATGTTTTGCAATGTTGTGGTGATGAAATCGGCATGAGACACATCATCAATGCCAAGCTTGGCCAGCATGCGCTGTTCAAAAGCGGCCTCAAACTGTGGCATAAATTTTTGCAACTCTGTCTCAGCAATTTTAATTGCTGCTGCTTTATCATCATCAAGCAACGGTAAAAGGCATTCAGCCAAGCGCGTCAAATTCCACAACGCAATCATGGGCTGTTTGTCATAAGCATAGCGCCCGTTCTCATCGATCGAGCTGAACACTTTTTGCGGGTCAAACCCATCCATAAAGGCGCAAGGGCCATAATCAATGGTTTCGCCAGCAATTTGCATATTATCAGTGTTCATCACACCGTGGATAAAACCAAAGCTCATCCACATTGCGACCAGCTTGGCTTGGCGCGAAATCACTTCGGCCAAAAACTGTTGAGCCGTTGAAACATTGGGCATGTGGCGCGAAATTTCGTGATCCATCAAGATACGGATGGCCTCAACTTCGTTGCGCACCGCCAGATATTGAAAAGTTCCTACACGCACATGGCTTTTGGCCACGCGGGTTAACACAGCACCTTGTTCTGGCCTTTGGCGCCACACACGTTCACCTGTTGCCATCACCGCAAGGGCACGCGTGGTGGGCACACCAAGGGCGGCCATGGCTTCACTGATGATATATTCGCGCAGCATGGCCGAGAGCGTGGCCCGGCCATCAGCACCGCGCGAAAATTGCGTTCGGCCAGAGCCTTTCAAATGCAATTCACGCCGTGTGCCATCGCTGTGCACCACATCGCCCAACAACATGGCGCGGCCATCACCCAAGCTTGGGTTAAAGCCACCAAATTGATGGCCAGCATAAGCCATGGCCAAAGGGGTTTGGTGGGCTGCGGGTTGATTGCCAGATAAAAGTTGCGCTGCGTCTGCGCTTTCAAGCCAAGCCTCGTCAATTCCCAATTCATGAGCAAATGCTTGATTGCCAATCAACAACTTGGGTGCTGCAACGGCCAGCAATTCTGCTTTGGCATGAAGCACGGCTGGCAATGTGGCATAGGTCTGGTCGATCAAGGGGGCTTGCATGGCCCTTATATAGGCCATGCGATAGCGCCTTCCAATGTTACTTGGTTAAATAAACTTGGCCGCTGATGGCCGAGGTTATTGCCGAAAATGCGCTGGCTAAATCTGCGCCACTGTTCACCACATAAAAATCCTTGTTAGGATCAGATGCACAGGCTTGCAAGCGTTCACGCTGGCTTGAATCATCCAGATCATAGGCCAGCGTGATAACGGTTATGCCAGAGGCTTTTACGTTGCCGCAAATCTGTTCCAAGTTGCTATCACCTTGGGCCACGCTGCGGGAATTGCCGGGGCCCCAAGCAGGTTCAGTTTGCGTGCCATCGGTTAACACCACCATGAATTTTGATGTGGTTTTATCGGAATAGCTTGCACCCTCACCATAAGGCGCATTGGGCGAAAGCACATGATAGCCAAATTCAACGCCCAAAGGCACATGGGTATAAGCATAAGGCGTCATGGTGGCCAGTTGGGCTTTGAGTGCGGTAAAATTATTGGTCAGTGGCTGCAAAACCAAATGATGGGAAACATAGCCATTGCAACCCCACGCAGCATGATCAGGCACCATTGGTTGGCCCCATTTGGTGGCATCATCTGATGGGTTGGGCGTGGCATCTGAAAGATTGAGTGGATAGAGCCTGTCTTGGGTACAGCCTGTCCACGTGCCGCCACTTTGGCCCTTCACACAGCTGCTGGGCAGAGATGTATAAACATGATGCGAAAATGGCACGAGGGCAAATTTCACTTTGGTGGGGTCGTTCTTGGTCAGGGTATCAATCAATGTGGTGGCGGCATTGCGCATGGCCAGATATTTAATTTGGCCGCCTGCGGGGTCTGCCATCGAGCCTGAATAATCCAACACAAAGGCCACCTCGGCCTTGCGGGGTTGGGGAATAACCACCTCATTGCGAACACCCACATCAATATCATTGAGCCCCACGGCTGCCAGCAGTGTTGTTGACATAATAGCATGGGCTTCGGCTTTGATTGTTGCGCCATCAGATTTTAATGTCAGGGTAACCGGCTCGCCGGTTGCCGCGCCGCCTTGAATATTGGCATCGAACGTGTCTTTGCCAATTTGTTCACGCTGGGCATCCGTTTTGCCGCTGGCCGCGGCTGCCGCGATGCTGGCTGAATCCAGGGCTGCGGTTAATTGGGTGTTGATTGCCGTGTAATGGGCAAAATCTACTGCCGCGCCCACGGCAGCGCATACGGGAAGGATGGAAAGGGCAAAGGTCACGGCCACTGTGCCTTTTTGGGCCGCCTTAAATGCTTGCATCGCCAATTTGAAGTTTCGCATTTTTCTGTTCCTCGTCTCAATCCGGCACAGGGCCATCAGGTTTGAGCGGAAAGGAGCAAGCGGCGCACCAACTTCGAAAGTATGGCCCGCCACACTGAGGTGAAGGTTTAAAAAGTGTTAACAGCCTGTGTTAAAACGGACGTCTGGCCCGCATGGCTTGGGTTAGGGTACCCTCGTCAAGATAATCCAATTCGCCGCCCACAGGCATGCCATGGGCCACGCGCGATGTGGCAACGTTCAAGGTTTTCAATCGGTCGGTGATGTAATGCGCGGTGGTTTGGCCTTCAACAGTGGCATTGGTGGCCAACACAACCTCTTTGATCTTTCCCTCAGCGCAGCGGGATACCAAAGTATCAATATCCAAATCTTCAGGCCGAACCCCGCCCAAGGCCGAAAGTGTTCCGCCCAGCACATGATATTGGCCATTCCACGCGCCAGCACGTTCCAAGGCCCAAAGATCACCCACCTCTTCAACCACGCAAAGCGTTGTGCGATCGCGCCTCATATCTGAACAAATGGTGCAAGGGTTCAGCGTGTCCACATTGCCGCAGACGCTGCACTCGCTTACCTTGTCATGCGCGTCTTTCAGGGCTGTGGCCAAGGGTGCCAAAAGCTTGTCACGATTTTTGACCAGATGCAAAACTGCGCGGCGGGCAGAACGAGGCCCAAGGCCCGGCAGCTTGGCCAAAAGTTGAATAAGCCGCTCTATCTCGGGGCCGGCTTGGCGTTTCACAACTTAAAACCCAAAGCCCGGCGGCAAAGGCATTCCGCCTGTAACGGCCTTCATTTCTTCGGCCATCACATTTTCAGCCTTGCCCTTGGCATCTGCCAAGGCCGCCACCAGCAAATCTTCAACAATTTCTTTTTCATCGGCCTTTAACAGGGAAGGATCTATCTCCACGCTAGTCACGTGCATTTTTCCGGTCATTTTCACTTTCACCAAGCCGCCGCCGGATTGGCCCTCAACAACCATCGCTTCCAGCTTTTTTTGCATATCGGCCATACGCGACTGCATTTGGCTGGCTTGTTTCATAATATCAGCGAGATTCTTCATCAGTCTCTTCCGTTGTTTTTAAAATTTCAGGTTCAGTCACATTCAATATTTGGGCGTTGGGAAAGGCTTTCAACACAGCCTGCACGTCCTTTTGGTCTCTGGCCCATTTGAAGCCTGAATCTTTTGATTCTTTGCGCAGTTGTTTTACCGTTGTGTCGCCGCCAGATTTTGAAACAACAACCATCCAGCGCTTGCCGGTCCATGCCTCTAATTTGCGCGACAGTTCGTTGGCAAGCCCGGCATCCGCGTGGGCTTCGAGTGCCAGTTCGATCTTTCCATCGCTTACGGAAATGGGCCGCACGAAGGCTTCCAAGTCGGTTTTGAATTTAATGTCGCGGCGTTCGTTGGCCAACGCAATCACATCTGCAAAAGTTTTAAAACTTTGCAAGGGCGGGCGCTGTTGGTCAGAGGCCGCTGAAGCCTGCGGCAAGGCCGTCGACACAACCCGCTGCTGGGCCACCGGTTCGCTTTGAACAAACGGCACAATTGTGGGCGCAAGCCGGGGCGTTGCTGCCTTTTGTTCTTGTACCTGCTTATAAAGCTCATCGCCCGAAGGCAAATTGGCGGCATGGGCCAAGCGTATCAACACCATTTCAGCTGCTTTGATGGGCTGTGCGGCCAAGGCTGTTTCAGCAATGCCTTTGAGCAGCATTTGCCACGCCCGGGTAAGATGCACCATAGAAAGCTTTGCAGCAAAGTTTTTGCCGCGGGTTTTTTCATCTTCGGTGCGCGAAGCATCATCAGACGCTGATTGGGGTACAACTTTCAACCGTGTGACCCAATGCACAAAATCTGCTAAATCTGTCAGAATTGTTTCAGGGTCGCCGCCTGCCTGATATTGTTTATCCACCTCGGCCAAGGTTGCCGTCGTATCACCCTTCATCACCGCTTCAAAAAGGGCAATCACCTGGCCCTTATCCATCAGGCCCAACATGGTCATCACATCGGACGTTTTAACGTTGCCATCACCGTAAGCAATGGCCTGATCGAGCAGCGACAACCCATCACGCACGGAACCTTCGGCAGCGCGCGCAATTAAGCGCAACGCCTCTTCTTCGGCGGCCACATTTTCCAATTGGGCAATTTTGCCATAATGCTGCACCAAGGTGGCAGCATCCATGCGACGCAAATCAAAGCGTTGGCAGCGCGACAAAATTGTCACCGGAACTTTACGAATTTCGGTTGTGGCGAAAATGAATTTTACATGCGGTGGCGGTTCTTCAAGCGTTTTTAAAAGTGCATTGAAGGCACTTTTGGAAAGCATGTGAACTTCGTCAATGATGTAAACTTTATAGCGCGCTTGCACCGGCGCATAGCGCACTTGGTCAATAATCTCGCGCATGTTGTCAACGCCAGTGTTGGACGCCGCGTCCATCTCAATCACGTCGATATGGCGCGATTCCAAAATGGCGGTGCATTGGGCCGTTAACTCTGGCATTTCCATCGAAGGGCCTGAAGGATAGTTCAAAGCGCGGGCAATCAACCTTGCTGTGGTGGTTTTGCCAATGCCGCGCAGACCCGTTAACATATAGGCTTGGGCCACGCGGCCTGTGGCAAAGGCATTGGTCAGCGTGCGCACCATGGCTTCTTGGCCGATTAAATCAGCAAAGTTCTGGGGCCGATATTTACGCGCCAAAACGCGATAGGGGGCAAGCCCTGAAGGGAGATTATCTGTCATTGTGTTGGGCAAGATAGAGGTGAGAGGCTGGACGAGCAACCCATAAAGGTCTCGTTATGGCTGCTACCTTCCGGTCCTGACCAAGTTGGCGAGCGATACGTCCGC
>JAYUHQ010000216.1:0-4279 GCA_043766895.1 Aestuariivirga sp. | reverse complement strand
GCCGTACCATCGCCATTAAAGTCACCCACGGCAACGGCTTTCCAATCTGTTCCGAGAATGCCAAGACTTGACGTTGAGGCCACGGCATCATTATGCATATTATAAATATAAAGCTGGCCATTGGTCGCATTGCGCCACAGAATATCGCCTGTGCCATCATTGTTGAAATCACCTGATCCCACAACATCCCAAGCTGTGCCGATATTACCAAGGCTGGCCCCGCCTGATTGAACATTGTTGGTGAAGTTCCAAATATAAAACTGGCCAGTGGTGTTGTTCTTCCACATAAAGTCAGACGTGCCATCGCCGTTAAAATCGCCTGAGGTTTCCAAAACCCACTGCGTTCCCAGCGCACCCAGGTCAGCACTTCCTGAAACAACATTGTTGGTAAGGTCGCGAATCTGTGATGTTCCTGTCGATGCTTGGAACCACAAAAGATCGCTGGTATTATCCGCGTTGAAATCAGAATGCGGGTCTTGGATCACGATCGTTTTATCGGTGAATTTCAAAACCTCAACACCCGTCAACGTATCTGTGCCATCTGTCCCGGCAGTCACCGTCCAGGAACCATTCAGATTGTGAACCAAGGTTGTTCCAATTGAGCTGACGCCATAGACTGATGTGTCACGCCCGCCGCCCCCTGAAATGACATCAGCGCCAGTGCCGCCGTTAAGAGTATCGTTGCCAACAAGCCCAAACAGCGAATCTGTGCCCGCACCTCCACTCAAGGTGTTGTTTACAGCATTGCCATGAATTGTATCGTTGCCGCCACCGCCCACAGCGTTTTCAATGATAGCAGTATAGGCAATTGAAATATTCTTGGTCATCCCCTTGGTGTCAGAAAACGCACCGGGTGCCAGATCGATATTAGAATTGGTGTTATATCCACTCAGATCGAGTGTGTCATTTCCTGAAGAATCATAGAGACACATGATCGGGTGAAGGTTTTGGGTAAAATCATAAATCGGTGCTTCACTTCCGGTAATGGTGGAATGGAAACCGTAAACTGTGTCGCCTGTGCGGGTTGTGGTAGAAGCGCCATAGGCAGATTGCATCACCATAATATCGTCAAGCATAGGTGTTTGCGGGTCAAAGCCCGCATCCCACTTGGCCCAAGCTATTTCTGTGCTGTAAAGTGCGCCAGTTTTTGAATCCGTGCCATCGCCCCAGCTTGGGCCGAAGTAAGACATGATCGAGTAGACAACACTGTCTTGAAAGTTTGTGGGTTCTGGTGTGCCAACTCCGGCGTTGTAGTTGCCCGCATGGTCCAAGCCAAATGCGTGGCCCAATTCGTGAATGAATGTTGCAAAGCCATGTTGGCCTATCACGGGGTGCATCAGATCATTCGTCAGCCCACCATTTGTACCGTTGTAAAAACTGTTGAACCACGCCGTGCCATCTTGCGGGAAATAAGTATAAGCATACCCGCCCCCCATGGCCGCATCCGTTGAGTTGGCCATTTCGATGTTGCTATTCGTGGCAGTTGTCAGAACCAAATTGGGCGCAATAATATCATCCCACAGGGTGATTGCTAAAGTGCCCATGGTTTTTTGCTGCGCTGAAAAAGCACTAAAACCAGCCGCAGTTGCCTGATCTGTGAGGTTGGCGCTCGTTGTCGGAAAGGCATAAGTTATGGTATTGCCTGACCAATAGTTGCCAGTGCCGATTTGCGCCAGAATTTGTGCATTCGTCCAAACAGTTAAAGGCATACGCAGTGTCCCCTTAAAACAACGCCGTTCGGCTAAATCGTAGACCACAAAACCTGATGATTTGCGAAGACAATACGGACATTTTTACATAGCTTTAATTTGCGGTTAATGTTTGGTGAACGGCCCGTTGAACCTTTTAGAAAAGGCAATTTTCAACAAATAAGCTTGAATCCACTTTAGAATTATTCTAAACAATTTGAATGAAAAGTTTTTCTGAACTCACCGAACAAGAAATCATGGCTTTGGCCATTTCCTCAGAAGATGATTGCGCAAAAACCTATGCAGGTTTTGCCTCATCGTTGATGAAGGATTATCCAGCCTCGGCCAAAGTGTTTGTTGAAATGGCAGAGGAGGAACATGAACATCGGCGCAGCTTGACAGCACTTTACCGCGAGAAATTTGGTGATCATTTGCCACTGATTTCGCGCACCGACGTGAAAGGATTTGTGAAGCTGAAACAGGCTTCGGCCTTTGAAAAGCTCAATATTGATTCGATGCGCCGGCATGCTGAAGTTGTGGAGTTGGAAAACTATCGCTTCTATGCCGAAGCAACCGCCCGCGCGACCGACCCGCAAATCAAAAAACTGCTGGGCGAATTGGCCGAAGCAGAAAAAGGTCATGAATCCTTAGCCAGCAAATTGGGTGTGGAAAATCTGACAGCAGATGCAAAGATTAGCGAAAACGAAACCCAAGCCCGAAAATTTTTGTTGCAAGTGGTTCAGCCTGGTTTGGTCGGGCTAATGGATGGGTCTGTTTCTACTTTGGCGCCAATTTTTGCGGCTGCTTTTGCCACAGGCAGCACCTGGCAAACCTTTCTTGTTGGTGTAGCGGCTTCTGTTGGTGCTGGCATTTCAATGGGCTTGGCCGAAGGCTTGTCAGATGATGGCAAGCTGACAGGCAGGGGCCACCCGGCCATCCGTGGTCTGGCATCAGGCATCATGACTGCCGTTGGTGGGCTTGGCCACACGCTGCCCTTCTTGATCAAAGATTTTCACACGGCAATTGTTTTGGCGGTGATTGTGGTTTTGGTGGAGTTGGCCGCCATCTCTTATATTCGTTACAAATATATGGACACGCCAATTCTTAAAGCAACTTTGCAAATCGCTCTTGGTGGCGCACTTGTATTTGCCACAGGCGTTCTAATCGGCAGTGCCTAACTTGGTTCCTGCATTGAAATAACCAAAAGGCAAATCACCTTTCAAATTGGTGATACGCTTGTGCAATATTGCGTCGAAGATTTGATCAACTGCTTGCTTGGCACCTGCTACGCGTGATGGATGATCGGTGTCAGCGGCGGCATGAGGCAGCAATAAAATCCGCGATTGATATTTTTTTGCAAGTGGCAAATAGGGCAAGAGTGGGCCGCTCAATGTGCCGTCTGCATGTTTAAAAATATCGGCATCAATTGCCGCGTGGGCCACACGACCAGAGTTCATTGCACCATCAAGTGCTGGCACATCAACACATTCACCGCGATCAAAATTTAAAACTGTGGCACCTTGGTTGAGGCTATCGAACACTGCGGCGTTGACCAAACCGGCGTTTGCATAGTGCCCATTTTGTAGTTCCCCGAGCCCCGTATGCACGCTGATCACATCAGCGCCTCTTGCTGCTGCAATACAATCCAAATAGGGCTGAAAACCGAACCCACGAATATGCTCGTGATGGTGTTCACGCGCAAAAATGTGAACGCGCATGCCAAATGCCAACGCCAGCTTGGCAACCTCAAATCCAATATTGCCAAAACCCAAAATCGTAATGGTCTGGCCTTCAAGTTTTGTTGTCGGAAAGTGGCGCAGGTCTTTTCCTGTATCAAATTCACTGGCCAAAACCAGTTCCTGAATTTTGTCAAAAGGCAAATCAGGCCGAAATCGCAGAAGCGCTTTCATCGTCATGTGTGCGGTGGCCCGTGCGTTAAAACCTGGCGTGTTCATCAAGGGTGCAACCCCACCAATGCCATTGCCACCGCCCCACGACATTGAGCCCATGTTGCCTGTGCCCGCACCAATACGAACGCCACCAGAATTAAAAATCGCGTCCGATGGAATAACCGTTGCAGCCGCAATCAAGGCATCATATTGGCCCTGTGACGTTCTCGCTAAAATTTCTGCTGCGGTGGAAAGGTTAGGCAAATAATAGAAATGCAACGCTTCAACGGTTTTTTGGTTTTCTATTTCAGAGTCGCCAAAATGAAATATGCCGCCTTTGGCTTCAATATATGTTTTCACTTCTGATGGATCGGGCTGGCCTTGTGCATCAAATCGCAGACCAACCAAATCGCAAACTAAAATGCGAAACATCATGCCTTCACTTTTCTGTTTTCAAGCGCGGTTATTGCAAGCCCGCTGGCTACAATAATCACCATGCCCAATACCGCAAGCAGGTTAGGCACATCTTTAAACAACACAAATCCAAAAATCACTGCGAATAAAAGAAAGCTATAATAGAACGGTGCCACTGCTTGGGCGGAAGCATGGCGATAGGCCAACAGGGTGAAATAATGCCCCAGCATCATAAAAAGCCCTGCTGCAAACGTAAGTTCCACCACAAAAAATGATGGCATAATCCAC
>JAYUHQ010000215.1:0-4292 GCA_043766895.1 Aestuariivirga sp. | reverse complement strand
TTGTTCCTTAAAAAAACAAATGAGCCACAAAGCTCAATTTAGCTGCGAAACCTATTCTTTTTCGCTTCACCCAATTCTGGATTATGACGAGGAATAGCCGAGCGACCGTACGGTGTCAAGGATTATTTTGCTGTTTATCATTTTATTTTTTCCCGCGCATCGCTATTTGTTCTAAGCTATTGTAACGCAATGGACATTCGGCAATTGCAATATTTGGCGGCTTTGGCGCGGGAAAAGCATTTCACCCGCGCGGCTGTTGCTTGCAGCGTTACCCAACCTACCTTGTCTGGCCGGATTAGGCAATTAGAACAAGAACTTGGCGTTCCCATTGTGGAACGCGGCCAACGTTATATCGGCCTTACCCCCGAGGGGGAGCGGGTTTTGAAATGGGCGCATCTCATTCTTGATAATTGGCAAAACCTGCAAGGCGAACTTCAACAAATCAAGGGCAAAAGCCGCGAATTGGTGGGGCGCATCGTTTTGGGCGTTATCCCCTCGGCCCTGCCCATGGCCAGCTATCTAACCAAGGCGATGAATGCCAAACACCCATCGGTTGATTTTACGATTCTGTCGCATTCATCCGAAGAAATCATTCGCGCCCTGCAAGATTATTCGATTGAGGCCGGCATTACTTATCTGGATAATGAACCGGTTGAAGGGCTTTTGCGGGTTGAACTTTATCGCGAAAATTATTGTTTGTTCGTTTCAGAATCACATGAACTGGCGGGGCGCAAAACCGTAACCTGGGCAGAAGCAGCCCAACAAAAACTGTGTTTATTAACGCCCAACATGCAAAACCGCCGAATTATTGATCGGGCTTTTGCCGCCGCCAAGGCTCAACCCTCGCCCCGGCTTGAAACCAATTCAATTATGAATCTCATTTCTTCCGTGCGTTCCATGGGCCTGTGTTCGATTATGCCCGATTATTTTAAAAACGCCATGGGCGCATTAGAAGGCGTTGTTGCCGTTCCGCTGATTGAACCCGTGGTTTCTCACGCTGTTGGCCTTGTGGCAGCAGACCGCGAGCCGCTTTCCCCCGCCATAGCAGGGCTGTTCGAAGCCGCCAAGAATTTCAAGGCTGATTGAGTTTGCCTATCGGCTGATAGCCAAAGCCGATTAGCGTTTTGCAATCTGCTGGCGTATCGTTGCCCATGGCGAAAAAACACACACTTCTTGAAATCAAATCACCCCATTCAGTTGCGGTTCGTGAAATTTGTTTAGGCTATGGCAACAAGCCTGATGCGCTTTTGGAAATTCTCCATGATGTGCAAGAAAAATTGGGTCATGTGCCCGAAAGTGAATTGCCCATCATCGCCAATGCGCTGAATATATCGCGGGCTGAAGCTTATGGCGTTGCCACCTTCTATCACGATTTTCATTTGAAGCCCGTTGGTAAACATGTTCTCAAAATCTGCCGCGCCGAAGCCTGCCAATCCATGGGCAGCAAAGTTTTAATTGAGTCCGTCGAAAAATTCCTCGGCGTCAAAATGGGGGGAACAACTGCCAATGGTTTGATTACATTGGAAGCCACCTATTGTTTGGGCCTGTGTGCTTCGGCCCCGGCCCTGATGATTGACGATCAACCGAAGGCCCGAATGAATTCAACCAAAGCTGAAACGTTGTTGAAGGAGTTGGGCGCATGATTAAAATTTATGTGCCGCGTGATTCTTCGGCCAAGGCAGTTGGTGCCGACGATGTGGCGCTGGCGATTGAAGCGGAAGCAAAATTACAAAACATCAGTATACAGATCATTCGCAACTCCACCCGTGGCATGGCTTGGCTTGAAACCTTTGTGGAAGTTGAAACCGCCCAAGGCCGCGTGGGCTATGGCCCAATCGACGTGAGCGATGTGAAGCGATTGTTTGCTGCCAAATTTTATGAAGGGGCCAAACATCAACTGGGGCATGGGTTAGTTTCAGAATTGCCATTTTTGAAAAACCAAGAGCGTTTAACTTTTGCACGGGCTGGCATTACCGATCCCCTGTCATTGTCAGATTATTTGGCCCACGATGGTTTTGCCGGATTGAAAAAAGCCTTGACCCTTTCAGGCGAACAGATTGTCCACCAAGTTTACGAATCTGGTTTGCGTGGGCGCGGCGGGGCTGGCTTTCCAACTGGCATTAAATGGAAAACCGTTTACGAAGCAAAAACTGATCAGAAATATATCTGCTGCAACGCCGATGAAGGCGATTCAGGCACATTCGCCGACCGCATGGTGATGGAGGGTGATCCCTTCATGTTGATTGAAGGCATGACAATTGCGGGCTTGGCCGTTGGGGCCACAAAAGGCTATATTTATATTCGCTCAGAATATCCTGATGCCATTGCCACTATGAAAGAAGCAATCAAATTGGCCGCCGCCGAAAAATGGCTTGGAAATAATATTCAGCACACGGAGCATTCTTTCAATCTCGAAGTGCGGCGTGGTGCAGGCGCTTATATTTGCGGCGAAGAAACCGCCATGCTCGAAAGCTTGGAAGGCAAGCGCGGCATGGTTCGTGCCAAGCCGCCCATTCCTGCGCTGGAAGGCCTGTTCGGCAAACCGACGGTGATTAACAACGTCCTCAGCTTTGCCGCTGTGCCTTATATTCTTGCAAAAGGTGGCGAGGCTTACAAAAATTTTGGCATGGGCCGTTCACGCGGCACATTGCCGTTTCAACTTGCGGGCAACATCAAACAAGGCGGCCTGGTTGAAAGGGCGTTTGGCATAACCCTCCGTACACTGATCAATGATTTTGGTGGCGGAACGTTTTCAGGAAAACCCATTCGCGCTGTGCAAGTGGGTGGGCCGCTTGGTTCCTATTTAACGGCTGATCAATTGGATCTGCCGATGGATTATGAAACTTTCGCCGCCAACGCTGCAATGGTGGGCCATGGCGGCTTGGTGGTGTTTGACAGCTCAGTCAACATGGCCGCACAAGCGCGCTTTGCCATGGAATTTTGCGCCATTGAATCTTGCGGCAAATGTACACCGTGCAGAATTGGCTCAACCCGCGGCGCTGAGGTGATTGATAAAATTGTTGCGGGCGATAATGCCCAAAGCAATGCGTTGTTGCTTGAAGACCTTTGCACCACGATGACTGATGGCTCGCTCTGCGCCATGGGTGGCTTAACGCCTATGCCAGTGATGAGTGCCTTGAAAAATTTCCCTGAAGATTTTGGATTGCCCAAGCTCAACACGCTTGCGGCGGAATAGGATAAACCATGTTGATCAAAGAAACTGATTTCGGCACGCCTATTTCTGAAGCCACCAAAATGGTTACGCTGGAAATTGATGGCCATGAAATTTCGGTGCCGGAAGGCACTTCGATCATGCGCGCCGCGATGGAGCTTGGCACGAAAATTCCAAAACTCTGCGCAACTGATTCAGTAAAATCATTCGGTTCTTGCCGTTTGTGTTTGGTGGAAGTTGAAGGCCGCAAGGGAACGCCTGCATCTTGTACCACGCCAGTGGCCCCCGGCATTAAAGTTAAAACCCAATCTGATCGCCTGGCCAATTTGCGCAAAGGCGTTATGGAACTTTATATTTCAGATCATCCGCTCGATTGTTTAACATGCGCTGCCAATGGCGATTGTGAATTGCAAGATATGGCGGGCGCTGTTGGCCTGCGTGATGTGCGTTATGGCTATGCGGGTGAGAACCACATTTCAAAAACCCGCGAGGGCGGCGAAGAAAATTTCCTCTTCAAAGCCAAGGATGAATCCAACCCTTATTTCACCTTTGATCCAGCCAAGTGCATCGTCTGCTCACGCTGCGTTCGGGCCTGCGAAGAAGTGCAAGGCACATTCGCATTAACGATTGATGGCCGCGGTTTTGCCTCGCATGTATCGGCTGGCATGGACGAAGGCTTTATGAGTTCAGAATGTGTATCCTGCGGCGCATGTGTGCAAGCTTGCCCAACCGCAACGCTCACTGAAAAAACCGTCATTGCCAAAGGCCAGGCCGAACATTCGGTTGTGACCACTTGCGCTTATTGCGGCGTTGGCTGTTCATTCAAAGCGGAGATGAAAGGCGATGATGTTGTGCGCATGGTGCCTTATAAAGATGGTGGCGCCAATGAAGGCCATTCTTGTGTGAAGGGCCGTTTTGCCTGGGGTTATGCCACGCATAAAGATCGCATCACCACACCAATGATCCGTACACGGATTACTGACCCTTGGAAAGAAGTGAGCTGGGAAGAAGCAATTCGATATGCCGCAAAAGGCCTGAAAGATATTCAAGCCAAGCATGGCCGCAATTCCATTGGCGGCATCACTTCATCACGCTGCACCAATGAAGAAGTGTTCGTTGT
>JAYUHQ010000214.1:0-1538 GCA_043766895.1 Aestuariivirga sp. | reverse complement strand
AACTGGCCTTGCCCAATGTCGATGACGTGGTGGCCGCTGTTAAAGGAGTTCTCTATGTCTGATCACGATCACCACCACCACGACCATTCCCACGATGTCCATCCTCATCAGCTGCAACCACCCCACGAAGTGTTCCATGATGCCAACGCTGGCGAAATTGCCCGCGCGTGGATTGTGGGCGGCCAACTTTCTTTGGCTCTTCATTCAATGGCATTCGGCAAGGCGGATGTTTGGGGCCACGTGCTTGCGGGCATGGCCCAACAGGTTGCGGCCTCGATGGCTGAACTGGGCCACGGCACAACTGCGGCCAACTTGGATACAATCCGCAAGGTGTTGACCGAAGATCTGGCCAAGGCTGCTGCAAAATCATCGGTTCTCTCGAACACATAAAGGTTCATCATGCCAACCATCCTCATGCCCGCTTTGTCGCCCACCATGGAAAAGGGCAAGCTTGCCAAGTGGCTCAAGAAAGAGGGCGACAAAGTTAAAAGCGGCGATGTGTTGGCTGAAATTGAAACCGATAAAGCCACGATGGAAATCGAATGTATCGATGAAGGCACTTTGGCTAAAATCTTAGTGGCCGAAGGCACGGAAGATGTGGCCGTTAATGCACCCATTGCTGTGATATTGGCCGATGGCGAAAAAATGTTTGACTTGAGTGCACCGACCAAAGGAACCTCATCCGTCGCTGTCGCGCCACCTTCTCCAGAGGAGAAGGATAAAGCAAGTGCAGCAGCAATGCCCTTACCCACTAAAGAAGGTGCCCAAAGGGCGGATGAGGTCTCTTCTTCGGGCCGCGTATTCGCATCTCCGCTTGCCCGCCGCCTTGCCAAAACCAAGGGCATCGAAATTTCATCCGTACACGGATCAGGCCCGCATGGCCGCATTGTGGTGAAAGATGTGGAAGGCTTCACGCCGAGCGTTGCTGCCGCCAAATCTGCCAGCCCCAGCATGGCGGCCAGCCCGTCTGATGCCTCTGTGCTCAAACTGTTTGAAGAAGGCTCCTATGATCTGGTACCGCATGACGGAATGCGCAAAACCATCGCGCGCCGCCTCACAGAATCCAAACAAACTGTTCCGCATTTCTATGTCACCGTTGATATCTCTTTGGAAAACTTGCTGGCTTTGCGAGAGCGGTTGAACCTGCAAGCACCGAAAGACAAAGATGGCAAGCCCGCGTGGAAAGTGTCGGTCAATGATTTCGTGATCAAGGCCATGGCCATGGCGCTGATCAAAGTGCCAGATGCGAATGTCAGCTGGACGGAAAACAACATGGTCAAACACCATCATGCTGATGTGGGCGTGGCTGTTTCCATCCCCGGCGGGTTGATCACCCCAATCGTGCGCAAAGCTGAAACCAAAGGCTTGGCGCAAATCTCCATCGAGATGAAAGATTATGCGGCCCGCGCCAAATCGCGCAAACTCAATCCATCCGAATATACCGGTGGCTCTTGCTCGGTTTCCAACATGGGCATGATGGGCGTTAAAAACTTCCAAGCCATCGTCAACCCACCCCAAGCCACAATTCTGGCCGTGGG
>JAYUHQ010000213.1:0-11357 GCA_043766895.1 Aestuariivirga sp. | reverse complement strand
AAAGTTTGACGTTGTTGGGCCGCGGCACGTCGCCCGCAGAAATCGCCGAGGCGACAAAATTCATATTATCGCAGCCAGCTTTAACCGGGCAAATGATTGCGCTGGATGGCGGGCAACATTTGGTGTGGCAAACGCCAGATATTATGCGGGTAAAAGAATGAGCAAGATAACCCACCATGTGGCCAGTGCCGGTGCCCGCGTGCGCCATGTGTTTGTGCGCGATCTTGATTTGATGGCGCTGATCGGCATTTATGAGCGTGAGAAAATAAATCCCCAACGCATCATCGTGAATGTGGATCTTTCAGTTCAAGAAACCGAAGGCCCGATGAGTGACGAGATTGACCACGTGGTTTCCTATGAAATCGTGGTTAAAAAAATTGAAGCCATCGTGGCCGCAGGCCATGTAAATTTGGTTGAAACCTTGGCCGAAAAATTCGCCGAAAGCTGCCTGCGCGATAAACGCGTGTTGGCAGCCAGAGTGCGCATTGAAAAGCCAGATATCATCCCGAATGCACGAAGTGTGGGTGTGGAGATTGAACGGGGAAGGTGATTATTTGTTGTCATAACTTTTTGGGGTATTAAGGAATGCGTTTTCCGACTCACTTCTTGCTTTGTTTTTTCTTGAGAATCGTTCTGGTTTTAATAAATAGTATTCTCGCAAACATAGTCTAACCATGTGCGAAAGCGACTTCCCGCTGAAGTTTGCTTCAGGACGAAGCCAATTCTCAATTTCTGAATCTATTGTAATTGTAATTCTAGATTTTTTCATTATTGTTCCTAAAGGTATCAAACAAGGTAGTTAAGGCTACCGCCAAACCCAAAACAATTCCGGTTTCAGCAATCGCGCTTCCCCCCAATGGCAAAAACCCGAAATATGTTGGAGCTAACCCTTTCGCAATTGTAGAAAATAGTAGTGATACGCTACCAATGACAATTATTTTCATGGCGATCTCTCGGTTTACGGCACCAGAGTTAGCTTAAAATTACTACCAGATGGTTAATAGTGCATCACATTTATGCTGAAGTTGTTAGCCATCACTTGCCATCAGCTGCCAGCTGTGATAATCAATCATCATGGCTGAACCACAACTTTCTGTTCGATCTTCAAAGGCTGTCAAGCTTGCACATTTGCTTGCCAAGAAAGAGCGGCGGTCGATTGCGCAAGTTGTTGAGCGGGCGTTGGAACTTTATGCCCATGTAGAGCCGGAGCGCGAGGCGGCACCTGATTTTTATGCTCGAATTTCACGCGAATATGGCACCGATGTGGATTTAGATTCTTTAATCCGTGAAGATCGCAAGCCAAATTCAGGTCTTGATCTTTGATCTTTCTCGACACGAATGTCGTGTCTGAACTTGTAAAGCCACAGCGTGATGACAAAGTGATTGCTTGGCTGATCAAGCATGATGTGACTTTGGCGCTTTCATCAATTGTTTTGGCAGAAATTACTTACAGCATCGAAAAAATTAGGCCCGATGAACGCGCCCGCAGGCTGGAAGGCTTTCCCGCCGAATTGCAGCAGCGCTTTGCTGGAAGGCTCTATAGTTTTGATCAAGAAAGCGCGTTGCTCTATGGTGTGGTGATGGGATATTCACGCAGGCAGGGACGCATACTTTCAACAGCGGATGGCATGATCGCCTCAATTGCTTTGCGCCACGGAGCTGAGTTAGCAACGCGCAATGTGGCCGATTTTGTGTTGCCAAATCTGATTGTTCGCAATCCTTGGATTGAATAAAATATGACCATGCCACAGCCTCTTCAGGGCGCAGACCTTATCCGCGATTTTGTAACCAGGCTTCCTTCGAAGCCCGGGGTTTATCGCATGTTTGATGACAAGGGCGATGCCATTTATGTGGGCAAAGCCAAGAATTTAAAGAACCGTGTTTCTAACTATGCGCGCGGGCAGGGGCATAATAATCGCATCGCCTTGATGATCTCTCTCACCTGCAACATGGAATTTGTGGTGACGGCATCAGAGGCAGAAGCATTGTTGCTCGAAGCCAATCTGATCAAAAAATTAAAACCCAAATTCAATGTGATTTTGCGTGATGATAAAAGCTTTCCCTATATCTTGATCGCCAAAGATCATGATGTGGCCCAGCTGGTAAAACATCGCGGGAGCCGCAACCGCAAGGGCAACTATTATGGCCCCTTTGCCTCGGCAGGTGCTGTGAACCACGCCATCAACACCTTGCAAAAAGCGTTTTTGTTGAGAAGCTGCAATGACAGCATTTTTGCCAATCGCACCAGGCCCTGTTTGCTGTTTCAAATCAAACGTTGTTCAGCCCCCTGCACCGGTGAAATTGCCAAGCCCGCTTATGATGAATTGGTGAAAGAAGCCGAGGGCTTTCTTTCCGGCAAGAGTGTGGACGTGAAAGCTGATCTGGCCCGCCAGATGGAACAGGCATCAGACGCCATGGAATTTGAAACCGCCGCTCGGTTTCGTGATCGCATTCAGGCCATGAGCTTTGTCACCCAAACGCAAGGCATTAACCCCCAAGGCGTAGACGAGGCTGATATTTTTGGCCTGTTCCACGAAGGCGGGCATTATTGTGTGCAGGTGTTTTTCATTCGCAACGGCCAAAATTGGGGCACGCGCGCCTATTTCCCCAAGGCTGATAAAACTATGGAAGAGGCCGAAGTTCTTTCCAGCTTCCTCAGCCAATTTTATGATGAAAAGCCAATTCCATCCCAAATTTTATTATCCCATGAAGCTGAAGATCAGGCGCTGCTCGAAGAGGCTTTCACCTCTCATGCGGGCCACAAGGTTGAAATTCTGGTGCCACAACGGGGCGAGAAAAAAGCCTTGGTTGACCACGCTGTAATCAATGCGCGAGAGGCCAGTGGCCGCAAATTGGCTGAAACGTCAAGCCAAGAAAAACTGCTGGAAGGCGTGGCCCGCGTATTTGATTTGCCCGCAAACCCGCGCCGCATTGAAGTTTATGACAACAGCCACATTCAAGGCGCCCATGCGGTGGGCGGCATGATTGTGGCCGGGCCGGAAGGTTTTATCAAAGGCCAATATCGCAAATATAATATGGATGCCGACCACCTTAAAAGCGATGATTTTGCCATGATGCGCGAAATGTTAACCCGGCGTTTTGCGCGACTGCTCAAAGAACACGGCGATGAACAAGAAGATGAAACCTCAACCAATTGGCCAGATTTGGTGGTGATCGACGGTGGCGCTGGCCAGCTTTCGGCCGCAAAGGCAGTGTTGGATGATTTGGGTTTGCTCGATCTTGCAGTTGTCGGCGTGGCCAAAGGGCCAGATCGCGATGCGGGCCGCGAACACTTTTATGTGACGGGGCGCCCGTCTTTCATGCTCGAAGCGCGTGACCCGGTGCTTTATTATATTCAGCGCCTGCGCGATGAGGCGCATCGGTTTGCCATTGGATCACATCGCGCCAGGCGTTCGCGCGCCATTGGGGTTAACCCCTTGGACGAAATTCCAAACATTGGCCCCATGCGCAAGAAGGCCTTGCTCCAAAGCTTCGGATCGGCGAAAGCTGTGGCGCGGGCCAATGTGTCTGATTTGGGTGCGGTAGAGGGGGTGAGTGAAACTTTGGCGCAAGCCATTTTCGATCACTTTCACCCTGAAAATTGAAAGAGCGCGATGACGGGTGAAACAACGCAACGCCGAATTCCGGGGGCCAAGATTTGGTTTCTTCCCAATGTGCTGACCTATGGCCGCATCGTGGCTGTGCCGCTGATCGCAGGGCTGTTGATGTATGGTGGCATTCCCGCGCGCTGGCTGGCTTTGTTGATTTATGTTGTGGCGGCCATCACCGATTTTTTTGATGGCTATCTAGCCAGAGCATGGCAACAACAATCCGCCTTGGGCCGTATGTTAGACCCCATTGCCGATAAAATTCTTGTGTCTGTGGTTTTGTTGGTTCTGGCCATGGATGGAACTTTGGTCGGGTTGCAAATGTGGGCCGCCATCATCATCACCGCTCGTGAAGTTTTGGTGTCAGGCCTGCGCGAATTTTTGGGCGAATTGCGCGTGTCATTTCCAGTCACACAAATTGCCAAATGGAAAACCACGGCCCAACTTTTGGCCATTGGCTTTTTAATTGCGGGGCCGGCGGGCGATGAGTTGATCCATGGGCTTACCTATGCTGGCATTGTTTTGTTGTGGATTGCAGCAGCGCTGACGCTTTATACGGGCTATGATTATTTTCGCGCTGGCCTTCGCCACGTGGTGGATGAAGAATGAAAATTTTATATTTCGCAAGATTGCGTCACATCATCGGCCGTGGACAAGATGATATAGCGTTGCCCGCCGAGGTTAAAACCATCCCTGTTCTGATTGATTATTTGAAAGCCAAAGATGAACGTATTGCCGAAGCCTTTGCAGATTTGCGCACCTTGAAAGTGGCCATCAACCAGAAATACTCAAGCCTAGACGCAACCCTAGACGGCGCCACCGAAGTGGCGTTTTTTCCACCGGTTACAGGCGGTTAAAATGCGGCTGAATGTTTATCTTCAACGCGCTGGCGTTGGTTCGCGGCGCGAGGCTGAACGGCTTGTGCAAGAAGGTCTTGTGCAAGTGAATGGCAAAACCGCAATTGCCACAACACCCGTGGAAGATGGCGATGATGTGGTGCTGAATGGCAAGCAAGTTTCGCCAGCCAAGCGCGGCCTACCGCGATTGTTTTTGTTGAACAAACCTGTCGATATTCTTGTCACCAATCGTGATCATCAAAATCGACCAACAATTTTTGAAATGCGCGCGCTGCAAGACCCAAGCTTGCCGCGATTGATGAGCGTTGGCCGGTTAGATGTGAACAGCGAAGGCCTGCTTGTCCTTTCCACTGATGGGCCCTTGGCACAAGCGATGATGTCGCCAGACACGGGCCTAGACCGCGTTTACCGCGTGCGGATGCGCGGGCGCTTTACACCCACTGAAATTGAAAAATTGGCGCAAGGGATTACCGTCGATGGCATTCGCTATCGTGGCGCAGAATTTAAAGAAGAAGAAGACAAGGGCGGGCGCACCAATTCATGGTATCGCGTGGTTTTAACCGAGGGCAAAAACCGCGAGATCAGAAAGCTTGTGCAACATTTTGGTGGTGCTGTGAACCGTTTGATCCGCACCCAATATGGCCCGTTTCATTTGGATGATTTGGAAGCAGGCGAAATGAAAGAAGTGCCGCCGCGTGCGGTTATGCGGTTTATTGATGAATTGGAAAAAAAGGGTCATTTGAAATGAACTTATCTCTCGCCCCATTCAACCTTTCACTTGCCGATATTGCCTGGGTTGAAAAAACCCGCGATGACCTTTCAACCGAAGATAAAATTAGGCAGCTGTTTGTGCCGATCAGTATTGGTGAAAGTGCCAGTGACATATCCCGCCTTGGAAAAATGAAACCGGGCGGTCTTCATCGTTTCATGGGGCCAGACTTAGAAACAGCATGGAAAGCCACACGGCAGTTCCTCGAAATGTGTGAAGTGCCACCGTTCATCACGGGCAATATTGAAGGCGGCGGCCACCTGTCGCCCGCGATGACGGCATTTCCCAATCAACTGGGCTTGGCCGCGGCCAATGATACGCAGCTGTCTGCAAGATTGCTGGATGCAATCTGCCAAGAGTCAAAGGCGCTGGGTTTTAATTGGTCGTTCACGCCAGTGATTGACGTGAACCACAACATTCAAAGCGCCATTGTGGGCACCAGGTCTTATGGCTCTGACTTGGCCCGCATAGCAGCCCAATCACAGGCCCATGTGGAAGTGTTGCAACGCAATGGCATCGCTGCCACGGCCAAACATTGGCCGGGCGAAGGTTATGATCAACGTGACCAACATTTGGTCACCACCATAAATCCGCTGAGCGTGGATGAATGGCACAAAGTTTTTGGCACGCTGTATAAAAAGTTGATTGACCAAGGGTTACTCACCGTTATGTCAGCGCATATTGCTTTGCCAAGTTATGCCGCTTCAAAAGGTGTTGCCGAAAGTTTGGAGCGCTATCGCCCCGCATCACTCTCAAGATTGTTGAATATGGATTTGTTGCGCGGTGAATTGGGCTTTAATGGTTTAATCGTATCTGATGCAACGCCGATGGCTGGCATGACAGGCTTTTCATCGCGCGAAGTTCATACGCCCGAAGTAATTGAAAACGGTTGCGATGTGTTTTTGTTCTCTCCGGATGAAGAACAAGACATTCAATTCATGCTGAAGGGCCTGCGCGAAAAGCGTTTGAGCGAACAGCGTGTGGAAGATGCAGTAACCCGCATTCTTGGTTTAAAGGCCGCTCTGGGCTTGCATAAAAAATCAATTGATGAACGCATAGCGCCGCTTGAAAAAGTGAAAGAGATCGTGAAATCAAAAGCGCATTTGGCCTTAGCAAAAGAAGCCGCTGGCAAATCCATCACGTTGGTAAAGGACGTCAATCACCTTCTCCCGATCGATCCGCAAAAACATAAGCGCATCACTCTGGTGGATCGTGGTGCGCCGGGCCTGTTTGCAGGCATGCCGAGCAAACCAATGGCGGCATTTACCAGCGAACTTGAAGGCCGCGGTTTTGTGGTTTCAAAATTTGATCCAGACAATCAACCCAATCCTGAAAATTGTGATCTGCTTATTTATGTTTTTGCCGTTGAATCTTCACTTGGGCTTTCACACATCCATATTGATTGGATGGCAGAGCAGGGTGGCATGAAAGGCGGCATGCAACGTTATTGGCATGAAGTGCCAACATTGATGATTAGTTTCGGCCACCCCTATTATTTGCGCGATACGCCGCGTGTGCCCACTTACATAAACGCCTATAACACCACTGCCGCGGCTCAAGTGGCGGCGGTTGAACGCATTGTAGGCGAGAAAAAATTCGAAGGTTCAAGCCCTGTCGATGCATTTGCAGGAATGCCCGACGCGCGTTATTGAAGCCGCCATGCGTGAAACAGATCTTTATCTGCCACTGAAAAAGTTTCTAGAGCGCCTTGGTTATGATGTGAAGGCCGAGATTGATGGCTGTGATGTTGTAGCCATGCGGGCAGATTTGCCGCCGTTGATCATCGAGCTTAAGCGCGGGTTAACGTTGCAATTGCTCTATCAAGCGGTTGATCGGTTGGCCCTTTCTGAAATGGTATATATTGCCATCGCAAGGCCCAAACGCGCCGTGCCTGCCGAGGCCGCAAAACTTTGCCGCAGGCTTGGGCTTGGGCTGATGGTGATTGCAAAATCTGGCAGCGTTGATGTGTTGGCAGAGCCTTCGCCCTATCGCCCAAAACCCGCCGCAAAGCGCCAAGCGCATTTGTTGAAAGAATTTAAAACGCGAAAAGGCGATCCAAACCTTGGCGGCTCGACCCGCACAAAATTGATGACATCCTACAAGCAAGACGCATTGCGCTGTTTGCATTGCATTCACCAGAATGGGCCTGCCAAAATTGCCGCCATTAAAAAGACCACACAAGTTGATCGCGCCGCTTCAATTTTTCAAAGCAATTATTATGGCTGGTTTGAACGCATATCGCGTGGCGTTTATGGGCTTACAAATCTGGGGCAAGGCGCAGCAATAACTTTCCGCATTGAGATTGATAATATACTATAGCTTATTGAAACGTCACAAAGGCTCAAGTTCATGAAATCCCTCGACACCAAGCTTTCACACATTCGCAGCGGCAAATATAAATCGAAAGACTTCATCATCGCTGATGCCAAGGATGGTGATATGGGCTTTGGCCGCACAGCGCCTGGCCCCCACCGCCAGGAAAAGCGCCTGAAAACCAAAACTGAATATTTGGCTTCAATGCTCGATATGACCCGATCTGGCATGGTCGATATTATGTTGATGTCGGCATCTTCCGCCGAAGCACTTGGCACCGAAACGTTCAAAAAAACCAAAGTAACATCTGCCATCCGCTTGAATGACACGACTGATATTTGGTCGCAGCGCGGGGCCACGTATAAAGACACACCGTCACAACCTTATCGTTCTGCACGCGTTGAACAGGCCCGAAAAATATCAGATTTGGGCCTTTATTCAGTGACTTACAGTAATAATGTGAATCATGATGTGAAGTCGCTTGAAGCCTATGCGGTTTTTCGCGAAGACGCCCGCAAGGCCAAGTTTCGCCATTTCCTTGAAGTGTTCAACCCTGCCATGGATATTGGCTTGAAAGGTGCAACGCTGGGTGAATATGTCAATGATTGCATCGTTCGCACTTTGGCGGGTGTAATGTCTGTTGAATATCCGCTGTTTTTGAAAATGCCTTACAATGGTGCTGCGGCGATGGAAGAATTGGCCAGTTATGACCCGACAAAATTGATTGTGGGAATTTTGGGCGGTGGCAAAGGCACTACGCGCGACACGTTTGAACTGGCCACCCAAGCCGAACGCCATGGCGCACGCGTGGCCCTGTTTGGCCGCAAAATTAATTTTGCTGAAGCGCCTGTTGAACTGGTGCGCCTGATGCGGGCCAGCGTTGAAGGGCAGATGAAATGCGCAGATGCGGTGAAGGCCTATCACAATTATTTGCAGCACAATAAAATTAGAGCAGATCGCAGCGTGGCCGAAGATTTGGAAATTACCGACCCGGTTTTGAAAGCCTGATATGGCGCGTTCGGGCATCATTTGCGCTGGTGCTTGGTGCATTGATCGCAATTTGGTGATTGACCATTGGCCGCAAGAAGAAACCGTGGCGCAGATTATTTCAACCGCAGATCATGGCGGCTGCCCCGGCCATAATATGTCAACAGCGCTGAAAAGGTTGGGCGCAGAATTTCCGGTTGAAGCCATGGGCGTTGTGGGCAACGACGAACATGGCGCCCATCTTTTGCGCATCTGTGATGAGATGGGAATAGAGCGCAGCCAACTGGCCATGCGGGAAAATGTTGAGACATCTTTCACTTTGGCCATGACAGCCAAAGCCACCGGCAAGCGCACATTTTTTCACGCCCCCAACGCCCACGCCACCCAAACACCTGATGATTTTGATTTTAGTTTAAGCCAATGCCGCATTGTTCATATGGGGCTGCCGGGGCTTCATGCAAAACTTGATGGGCCCTTTGGCGATGATGCTTCAGGCTGGGTGACCGTTCTTAAAAAAGCCCGCGCTATTGGCCTGAAACCCAATGTTGAATTGGTATCAGTAGAGCCTGATCAAATTCGGGCAGCAGCCCTTCCCCTGTTGCCCTATCTTGATACGTTGATCATCAATGATTTTGAAGTGGGTGCCATTGCAAATATTGAAACTGTAAAAGATGGCGTGGCTGATGCAATGGCCTGCCGCAAGGCCGCAGAAATTTTAATGCAGCGTTTTCCGTTGTCGCTCTGCGCCATTCATTTTCCGGCAGGTGGTGTTGTTCTGGCCCGCAATGGCGATGTGGCCGAACATGCATCAGTCAACGTGCCCCGATCAGAAATCATTGGCACCAATGGTGCCGGCGATAGTTTCGCCGCCGGAATATTGTTTGGCCATCATGAAGGTTGGCCCATAGCGCGAAGTTTAAAATTGGCCCACGCCAGTGCGGCAACTTCGCTTCTGTCTCAAGCAACCACCAAATCAATTTTGCCGTGGCGCGAATGTTTGAAACAGGCCGAAGTTTGGGGCTGGAAATAGTTAAAGTTTAGGCATGCCCAAGGGATAAGGTGTGTCTGTCACCGTATGATAGACCAAAGCCAAGCCCACCAATATTGTGCTGCCAATCAACACAGGAAAGAACAAAAACATCCAACTGGTTGCACTAACATAGGCCACCAACGCAGTGGCGCCCGCTGGCGGATGAACCACACGCAAGGCCATCATGGCCATTACAGCCAAGCCAACAGCCAACCCACTCATGCCAAAATTGCCAGGCAAAATATATTGGCAAAGCAAACCCGCAACGGCTGAAACAAAATGGCCGCCCACCACGTTGATGGGTTGCGACAAGGGGCTGGTATGGGCAGAAAACAGCAAAACGCAAGACGCGCCAAAAGGTGCGATTAACAGTGAAATGCTGCCGAACTGGGTAATTGCAGCAAGTATTGCAATGCCCAAAGCCGAACCAATGCCTGCCAGAACAATTGCCCGCGCGATGGGCTTTGGCTGGTGGCGATGAAGCAATTTTCTCATTTTCAAAGTTCCACTGTGGCGATTGTTATTTAATTTTTTCGAGCAGGGCCCACGCTTCGTCGTAATGGTCGATCACGTGTGTTGGAGCATAGTGCGACACATGTTTGGCGGTATACCCAAATGAGACCGCAATAACCGGTACACCGACATTTTGCGCTGTCTTAATATCTGTCTCGCTGTCTCCAAACATCAGTGTTTGCATGGCATCAACACCAAGCTGCTTTGCTACTTCATTATAAGGTGCAGGATCTGGCTTCATCAGCGGCAATGTATCGCCACCCACCACTGCGCCAAAATATTTGGCCAAACCAATTTCATTTAATAGCTTGCGCGAAAGATTTTCAACTTTGTTGGTGCAAACCCCCATTTTGAGGCCTTGGGCTTGGGCCTTATCCAAAAGGCCTATCAAACCCGGAAACACGATGCTTTTTTCGGCAACGTTTTCACCATAATAATGAAGAAATTCCCCGTGCAAGCGTTTTAGCTCGCTGTCCCCCACCAGGCCGCCAGTGGCCACAAGCCCGCGCCGCAGCAAATCCATCGCCCCATGGCCCACAAATTGGCGCAACATTTGATAGCTGATTGACGTTCGACCGATGGAGTTCAAAACATGATTGGTGGCCTCCAGCAAATCGGGCGCTGTATCAACCAAAGTTCCATCTAAATCAAAAATAAGCGCTTCAACTGGCATGGGTGCTCTCGCAAAAGTGGTCTGTTTGTATGTCGGCAATCACTATGCTAAGCCGCCCCCAAAGCCAAGCAAGGAGTTTCGCCATGGACATTCAAAAAACCAAAGACCTCTCAGAACTTTTGAAGGATAAATCCCTTCTGAAAGACAAATGCTATATCAATGGCCAATGGGTTGCGGGTGCCGCCACCATTGCTGTCACCAACCCAGTTGATGAGCGTGTGATCGGTTCTGTGCCCAAGCTTGGCACAAAAGAAACCAAAGCCGCCATTGAGGGCGCTGAAAAAGCGCAAAAGCTTTGGGCCAAGAAAACCGCCAAAGAGCGCGCTGGAATTATGCGCAAATGGTTTAACCTGATGATGGAAAACCAAGAAGATTTGGCCCAGATTATGACCGCTGAACAGGGCAAGCCTTTGGGCGAAAGCCGTGGTGAAGTGTCTTATGGCGCAAGCTTCATCGAATTTTATGCTGAAGAAGGCAAACGCATTTATGGTGAAACCATTCCATCCCCATGGCTGAACAACCGTGCGGTGGTGATTAAGCAACCCATCGGCGTTGTGGCAGCCATCACACCATGGAACTTTCCCAATGCTATGATCACCCGCAAGGC
>JAYUHQ010000212.1:0-4313 GCA_043766895.1 Aestuariivirga sp. | reverse complement strand
GCCGCTGGCATCGGCGCTGCACAGGCGCGGGCCTAATTCGGTGATGGTGGAGAGCGTGCATTCACCAATCTTCAGCTGGCTTTTGATGGTGTCATAGGGCGCGGGCGGAGGCGCTTTCAAACCTGCAGGGGCTTGAAACGTGGGGTCAGCCAAGGCGAAAATAGGCATCTCTGCGGCGCCCACTTGTGAGATGCAGGCAGTGTCTGACTTGCACGCGTGGCGCTGGCGGGTAAACGTGGCGTGAAGGCTATTGGCCACCGCGCGCCCCAGTTTGGCAACCAAGCGTTTGTAACCATCGTTAATGGCAACATCGATTGCCGAAAGTTCATCGCTGGCGCAAATTGCCTTTTCATCGGCAAGGCTTGCCTTGCTGCAATCAAACGAAGGTGCCGCTTGAACCTGTGAGGACGCCGATAAAACAATGGCGATGACGCAAACGGCAAATGTTCGGGCAAGCATGTTAAACCTCAGCTCTTTGTTGAGGTTAAGATAAGTCCAGTTGATGTCAGAGTCTATGTGGTTCACGTTGTTACGCGCCCGTTTCCAAGACCAGCAGCTCCTTTCAACGTCGCTTTGCAGAAGATGGCAAGCTTTTGTTGGAGGGGTTTGGCATAGGTTTGGCTTTGGAGCGGAGCTCTTATAAATGTTTACAATGTCAAACAGCGGGATTGGCGATGGAATTACCAATCGCGGCTTATATAGCTTCACTAGGATTAAAAGTCAAGAACTATTTTTTGGCTGGGCGAAGGGGTATGAGGTTCTGATACCAATTTAACTCGGGTGATTTTCAGCGCCATGAACATTCAAACGCCCATCAAAACTGGAATTTCTGTTTGCCCGCATGATTGCCCTTCGGCTTGCGCCTTGGAAGTTGAATTGCTGGATGAAAACACCATTGGCCGCGTGCGCGGGGCCAAGGATAATAGTTATACGCTGGGTGTAATCTGCGAAAAGGTGGCGCGTTATGCTGAGCGCATTCACCACCCTGATCGGTTGCTTTATCCGATGAAACGGGTCGGCCCAAAAGGTTCGGGGCAGTTTGAACGCATTTCATGGGACGGGGCATTGGATTTAACCGCAGCGGCCTTCAACAAAGCCGAAGCGGAATTTGGTTCTGAAAGTGTGTGGCCCTATTATTATGCCGGCACCATGGGACTGGTGATGCGCGATGGCATTGAGCGTTTGCGCAACGCCAAATCTTATTCCGGCATGTATGGCACGGTGTGCATCGCACTTTCGTGGGCTGGTTATTTTGCAGGCACAGGCCGCATTGCCGGGGTTGACCCGCGCGAGATGCAAAAATCAGACCTGATTGTGGTTTGGGGCGGCAACCCGGTGAACACGCAAGTCAACGTGATGACGCATGTTGGCATTGCGCGCAAAACCCGTGGCGCAAAATTGGCGTGTGTGGATATTTACGAAACTGGCACAATGAAAGCCGCCGATATTAAATTATTGATCAAGCCCGGCACAGATGGTGCGCTTGCTTGCGCCATCATGCATGTTTTGTTTCGTGATGGCTTGGCGAATTGGGATTATCTTCGTCAGTATACGGATCATCCAAAAGAATTCGAAGTGCATCTGAAAGATAAAACACCAGAATGGGCGGCAGAGATTTGTGGCTGCCCGGTTTCAGAAATTGAGGCTTTTGCAAAACTCATTGGCAAAACACCGCGCACGTTTTTCCGGATTGGCTATGGCTTTGCCCGTTCACGCAATGGGGCCGTGAACATGCATGCCGTATCTTGCATTCCGGCAATTACGGGAGCGTGGTTAAACGAGGGTGGCGGCACACTTCATTCCAACAGCGGCAATTATAAATGGAACAAAACACTCATTGAAGGCAAGGATTTAGCTAAAGCCAATCTGCGTGTGATCGACCAAGCCCGTGTGGGCGAGGCATTGTTGGGCAACCCCCATGATCTGCAAGGCGGGCCACCGGTTAAGGCCATGCTTATTCAAAACACCAATCCGCTTTCCATTGCGCCCGACCAAACAAAAGTGAAGCAAGGTTTTGCGCGTGAAGATTTGTTTGTGTGTGTGCACGAACAGTTTATGACCGAGACAGCAAAATATGCCGATGTGATTTTGCCTGCGACCATGTTTTTAGAACACGATGATATCTATCAAGGCGGTGGCCACAGCCATATTTTGTTAGGCCGCAAATTGGTGAACGAACCAGGCGAGTGCAGAAATAATCATTTTGTAATCACTGAAATAGCAAAACGTGTGGGTGCGCAGCATCGCGGTTTTGAAATGACACCACGCGAGATTATTGCTGAAACTTTAGTGAAATCACATCGACCTGGTCTTGATGTGCTTGACGCGGAAAATTGGGTGGATACGGCTTCTGATTTTGACACAGCGCATTATATCAATGGCTTTGGCCACCCTGATAAGAAGTTTCATTTCAAGCCAGATTGGAAAAGGGCAGCTTGGCTTTCACCCACGGGCCAACTTGGGCCATTTGCAGATTTGCCTGAATTTCCAGATTATTATACCGCTATTGAAATTTCTGATGCCGCTTATCCGTTTCGCTTGGCCACCAGCCCGGCGCGCACGTTTTTAAATTCGTCGTTCAACGAAACCCCCAGCAGCCGCAAACGCGAAGGCCGGCCCGAAGTTTTGGTGCATCCTGATGATCTGGCCCAGCTTGGATTGCGCGATGGTGAAAAAGTACGCATGGGCAGCAGGCGTGGCGAAATTACGCTTCATGCCAAGGCGTTTGGTGGCCTGCGTCCAGGGGTTTTGATTTCTGAAGGAATATGGCCCAACGCAGCATTTGAAGACGGACAGGGCATTAACACATTAACGGGGGCCGACCAGCCAGCACCCGCCGGTGGTGGGGCCTATCATGATAATGCTGTATGGTTGAAGGCGTTCTAGCGCGTCCCGCATTTTTTGCAGGCCCGCCTTGCGCCAAAGCCATTGCAAGTTTTTTAGGTGCGGCCCATACGCCGATCAATGAAATCGCCAATCCAGAACACGGCGTCCGCGCCACTTTCCCACCCTGAAGTTCTTCGCATTATCGCTGGTGTTATCGTCGCGATGATTTTGGCTGCGCTTGACCAAACGATTGTCGTAACCGCACTTCCAACAATTGGGCGAAACCTGGGTGGCCCCGAATATCTGCCTTGGGTGGTAACGGCGTATCTTCTTTCTTCCACTGCGGTTACACCACTTTACGGCAAGGTTTCTGATATTGTCGGGCGGCGAAAAACACTGCTGTTCGCCATTCTTGTGTTTGTTTTGGGCTCAGTTGCATGTGCGATTTCGCCCAACATTGTTGTGTTGATCATCGCACGTGCTCTTCAAGGGTTAGGCGGCGGTGGGCTCATCTCTCTGGCCCAAACCATCATTGCTGATATTGTTTCCCCCAAAGAGCGTTCGCGGTATCAAGTTTACATTTCGGGCGTTTATATGATGGCCAGTATTTCGGGGCCGTTGCTGGGTGGCTATATGGCCCAGCATCTGCATTGGTCGCTGATTTTTTGGATCAACGTGCCGCTTGGTCTGTTGGCTCTTTTTATGACCAATGGCTTGCTGAAAAAGCTTCCGCGCCATGAAAGGCCGCATCAGTTGGATATTCTTGGTGCAGGTTTGATGGCGTTTGCCAGCATTGCCCTGATGTTGGCATTAAGCTGGGGCGGCATTCATTATCCGTGGCTTTCCTTGCAAGTTTTGGGATTGTTCGGCGTATCTATATTGCTGTGGGGCGCATTTATTCGGCGGCTGCAAACAGCACCAGAGCCGTTTATTCCATCGGAGATTCTTAAAAACCCTGTGGTTGCAATGGGCACCATCACGGCCATGCTGATTATGGGCACATATATCGGCATTACTGCTTACTTGCCGATTTATATGGAATTGAATTTCGGTTTAAGTGCCAGTCAATCTGGCCTCAGCCTTATTCCGTTTATGTCGGGCACAGTTGTGGGTGCTGTGATCGCAGGGCGGTTTATGGCGCGATCTGCGCGCTATAAAAGGCCAGCCTATATCGGGTTGGTATTTTCAATTTCTGGGCTTGGGCTTATGGCCATATTTAAAAACAATCTTGGCATGCCGCTGGTTGAAGTGCTGATGGCCGGACTTAGCATCGGTTTGGGCACAGTGTTTCCAATCACCACTGTTGCCATTCAAAATGCTGTCAGCCCGCACCAAATGGGCACGGCAACAGGGGTGATGGGATTTTTCAGATCTTTGGGTGGCGCATTGATCGTTGCCCTGTTCGGCGCGGTGCTCTTTTCGCAATTGCCAAACTTGGGCGCGTTGGAAGAGCAGGCAGGCGGCAAGCTGGTCAGCATGATTGCCAA
>JAYUHQ010000211.1:0-11388 GCA_043766895.1 Aestuariivirga sp. | reverse complement strand
AAACGCACGGCTGTCATCTCGCCATCGCGCAAGTTTGATTTGATTTCGCTCATGGCAGGCCCCGCTGAAAACGCGGGCATTGTGGCCAAGCTTCATTCCGGCGTTTTGGCCGATATCAAATCCTGTGATGGCAAATGGTGCCGCATTCTGACCAGCGGCTATGACGGTTATATTGACCAGAATTTGATCTGGGGCGCGTACCCCGGTGAAGTGGTGAATTAGAATCGATGCCGCTTTCTTGTCTGGATGATAGCATATGCGCTATCAGGCGTTCATGCTGGTGGTTATTGATACGAATGTGTTTGTCTCATCTGTGATGAATGAAAACGGTGCTTCGCGACAAATCATTCGCCTTTGCCTGCAAGGTGTTTTGCAACCGCTGATGGGAAAGGCACTGTTTTCAGAATATGAAGACGTGTGTTCTCAAGATCAGCTCTTTGATATAGAATTGGTTTCATGCAAAGATCGAAACATTTTGCTAGATGCTTTTTTTGCGGCTTGCACATGGGTTCCTATCTATTTTCTGTGGCGGCCCAATTTACCAGACGAAGCCGACAATCACGTTTTGGAGTTGGCTGTGGCCGGTGGGGCCACAATAATTATTACAGCCAACAAAAGAGATTTTAGAAATTCTGAATTGAGCTTTCCGCATATTGAAATATGCAATCCGGTTAAGTTTTTAAAAAAGGGACTTTATTCATTATGAGCACTCTTACAATCCGTCTGCCCAATGATCAGCATGATCGGCTTCGTGTTCTTGCCGCACAACGCGGTGTTAGTCTGAATAAATTGTTTGAAGAATTCTCAACCAAGGCACTTGCCGAATTTGATAGTGAAAGTCGTTTTCGAATTCGCGCAGCGCGTGGCAACAAAGCAGCTGGTCTTGCAATTTTGGACGTGCTTGACGCCAAACATTCGCGATAGAAGTGGATTAACCATAACGGCGCTTTGCTTCAATCCCCAGCCCCAAACCGACTGCGCCGAATTGATCGCCGTAAACGACATGCGCATCTGAAAGCGTTTTTAAAATTACATTGCGCACAGAAGGGATCAGGCTGGTGCCACCTGTAAAAAAAATAACATCAATTTCTGATGCACGAACGCCTGCATCGTTTAGGCATTTTGACAACGTTTGATCTAGTTTTTCATAGAGACGTGTAGCGCTCTGTTCGAAATTTATGCGCTTGATCGTCAACACCAAATTCTTCTCAACCCATCCCAAGTTTGATTGCGCGGTGGTATCATTTGAGAGTTCGATCTTTGTCTTTTCAACCTCCATCAACAAACTGTGGCAACGGCGTTCGTTCACAAGATAAATAAGTCGATCAAGCAATTCGGGGTTTTTGGATTCGTACCGCAGCGTTTTCAACAGTGTCATAAATTTGGGTTCGTAGAGATTGTGGATGTTTGACCACGTTGAAAGATCCCAAAATGGTGCTGATGGCAATTCCAAATCTTTATGCTTTTGCAAAGAGCGATAACCAAAACTCGGCATAAAACTGGCAATGCTGAGACAACGATCAAAATCTGTTCCCCCCACGCGCACCCCGGCATTGGCCAACACGTCGGTTTTGCGGTCTTTGTCTATAAGATTGCCGCCCAAGCGAACCACCGAAAAATCTGATGTGCCGCCGCCAATATCAGCAATCAACGCAAGTTTTTCGCTGGTCAATTGCCGTTCAAAATCCAGCGCTGCTGCAATGGGTTCAAATTGAAATGAAATTTCCTTGAAGCCAATCGCAGCGGCAACCTCCCTCAACGTTTTTTCAGCAGCACAATTGGCCACTTCATCATTATCGACAAATTGAACCGGCCTGCCCAGCACCACGTGGGTCAATTGCGTTTGCAAGCGGTGTTCAGCGCGCGATTTTATTTCATTTAAAAACCGCCCAATAATCTCGGCAAACGAAATCTTGTGGCGAAACACCGAGGTTTTTTCATCAACCAAAGCATGGCCAAGAATTGATTTCAGCGAACGCAACAAGCGGCCCTGAGCGCCATCGACATAAGCATCAACAGCGCTGCGCCCGATTAAAAACGCATCAGATTTCTCATGACCAAAAAAAACTGCGCTGGGCAGCGTGGTTTTGTCATCTTCAAGAGGCAGCAAAACCACGTCTGAACCATGATGGTGCGCCAAAGTGGAATTTGATGTGCCAAAATCAATGCCACAGGCAAAGGGGGAAATAGATTGAGCTTGCATTAAAATTGTAAATTCACTTTGCGTTGTACCATGGCTTTTGCCGAGTGGATTTTAGCGATGGCCGCTGTGGCTGGCCCTTGCGCTCACACGTGTGGATTAAAACCACCTCTAGCCTAACGACCGTGCGGTGTCAAGGACTATTTTTATAATTAGGACTTTAGACCTTGTTCTTTAACCGAACAATCACATCAATACGGTCAATTTCCTGGCCTTTTGGCAGGTTTGGCAGGCCGGTGATTTTCAAGTCCCGCGGCTCAATATCGTAAAGTTCGCCATCTTCTTCGTTGAAAAAGTGAAAATGGTTCGACGTGTTGGTATCATAATAACTCCTCACACCTTCAATGGCCACTTCGCGCAGCAGGCCTGCGGCTTTGAATTGGTGCAGTGTGTTATAGACCGTGGCCAGCGAAACGCTGATGCCCGCTTTCATGGCATCTTCGTGCAAGCTTTCCGCGCTGACGTGTTTATCACAGCCTTCAAACAGCACTTTGGCCAAGGCCAAACGTTGTTGGGTTGGGCGCAAACTGGCGTGGCGGAGTTTTTTTGCGATGGCAGATTCAGTGTTCATGGCCCTCTTATACACAGGAATGCGATTGCAATTCAACGCTTTCAGTTTTGGTTGCCCCCATGTTAAAAGACCTTAAAAATCAAGCAGGGGCATTATGACCACACGAAAATCCAGTTTTAATTATGAAGATCTTATTGCCTGCGGGCGCGGCCAATTGTTTGGGCCAGGCAATGCCCAACTTCCCCTGCCGCCCATGTTGATGTTTGATCGGATAACATCGGTTGAAGAAAAAGGCGGGGCCGCAGGCCTTGGCAAAATTGTGGCTGAATTTGATATTAAGCCCGATTTATGGTTTTTCGCCTGCCATTTTGAAGGTGATCCCGTTATGCCTGGTTGTTTGGGGCTTGATGCTTTGTGGCAACTTACCGGATTTTTTCTGGGCTGGCTTGGCGAACCTGGGCGTGGCCGCGCCTTAGGCGTGGGTGAAGTTAAATTTTCAGGCATGGTAACACCCGCCATAAAAAAGGTTACATATGAAGTTGAAGTGACGCGATTGATTTTGCGGAAACTAAAACTGGCCGTTGCCAATGGTGTGATGAAGGCCGATGGCGAAATTATTTATAACGTAACCGACATGAAGGTCGGTTTATTCCAAGCTTAAGGAGTTTGTGATGCGCAGAGTTGTTATAACCGGAATGGGCATTGTGTCGTGTATTGGTAACAATACCCAAGAAGTGACGGCCTCGTTGCGCGAGGCCAAATCTGGCATCGTGCGGGCTGAAAAATATGCCGAGCTTGGTTTTCGCAGCCAGGTTCACGGCCAGCCTAATTTTGATTCGGAGCAAGTTGATCGTCGGGCACGCCGCTTCATGGGCGATGGTGGTATTTGGAATTATGCTTCGATGGAACAGGCCATTGCTGATTCCGGTTTAGAAGAAAAAGACATTAAAAACGATCGCACCGGAATTATCATGGGTTCGGGCGGCCCATCCACGCGCACCATTGTGGCCGCTGCTGATACTGCCCGCGAAAAAGGCCCCAAGCGCGTTGGCCCGTTTGCCGTTCCACCGTCCATGTCTTCAGCCCACTCAGCTGTGCTTGCCACACCTTTTGGCATTCGCGGTGTGAATTATACAATCTCATCAGCATGCGCCACGTCGGCCCATTGCATTGGCAATGCCACTGAAATGATCCAATGGGGCAAGCAAGACATTATGTTTGCAGGCGGCGGCGAAGAATTGGATTGGACTTTATCGGTGTTGTTTGACGCCATGGGTGCCATGTCTTCTAAATATAACGATGCCCCTTCAACGGCGTCTCGCGCCTATGACAAGAACCGCGACGGTTTTGTGATTGCGGGGGGTGCTGGCGTTTTGGTTCTGGAAGAATTGGAACACGCAAAAGCTCGCGGCGCTAAAATCTATGCCGAGATTGTGGGCTATGGTGCCACGTCTGACGGCTATGACATGGTGGCTCCATCAGGCGAAGGTGCAGTTCGCTGCATGCGCAATGCGATGAGCACTGTTCATGGCAAAATTGATTACATCAATCCCCATGGCACATCGACACCGGTTGGTGACAAAAAGGAAATTGAGGCCATTCGCGAAGTGTTCGGCAGCAACATTCCCAATATCTCATCAACCAAATCACTCACCGGCCATTCACTGGGTGCTACGGGTGTACAAGAGGCGATCTATTGTTTGTTGATGATGAAGAACGGCTTCATGGCCGAGAGCGCTAATATCACCGAGCTTGATCCTGAATTTGAAGGTGTGCCGATTTTGCGCAAGCGCCTTGATAATGCAAAAATTGATACTGTGATGTCCAATTCATTTGGATTTGGCGGCACCAACGCCACGCTCATCATGCAACGTTATAATGGGTAATTAAAAATGACTGGATTGATGAGCGGCAAGCGCGGCCTTGTAATGGGCGTTGCCAATGACCATTCAATTGCTTGGGGCATTGCGCAGGCGCTTCACTCACAAGGCGCTGAACTGGCCTTCACCTATCAAGGCGAAGCCTTTGGCAAGAGGGTTCAACCTTTGGCCGAATCCGTTGGTTCCAACATTTTGTTGCCTTGCGATGTGGAAGATGTTGCAACTGTTGATTCAGTTTTTGCCGCACTCAAAGAAAAATGGGGCAAGATTGATTTTGTGGTTCACGCCATTGCCTTTTCCGACAAGAACGAACTCAAAGGCAAATTCGCCGATACCAGCCGCGAGAATTTTATTCGCACCATGGTGATCAGCGCGTTTTCATTTGTTGAAATTACCAAACGCGCGGCAGCATTGATGCCTGATGGTGGATCGATCATCACCCTCACTTATGGTGGTTCCACCCGCGTGATGCCCAACTATAACGTCATGGGTGTGGCCAAGGCTGCGTTGGAATCATCGGTTCGTTATTTGGCGGGTGACTATGGCCCGCAAGGCATTCGCGTAAACGCCATTTCGGCAGGCCCCATGCGCACGCTTGCCGGTGCTGGCATTGGTGATGCGCGCGCCATGTTCAACTATCAAGCAGCCCACGCGCCGTTACGCCGCACGATTACATTGGAAGAAGTGGGCGGGGCTGGTTTGTATCTGCTCTCACCGCTTTCAGGCGGCGTTACAGGCGAAATTCATTACGTTGATTCTGGTTATAACATCATCTCGATGCCGCGCCCTGAGGATATTGCAAAGTGAAAACCCACGAAACCCTTCTTGATAAATATGCTGAACTTACAGTTCGTGCTGGCCTTAACGTTCGGGTTGGCCAACAGGTTTTAATTTCAGCACCCATTGAAGCTGTCGATCTGGTTCGGCGCATAACGCACCACGCTTATAAAGTTGGCGCATCACTTGTTACCACTTTGTACAATGACGAAAAAACTTCTCTCATGCGCTATACTGAAGGCAATGCGGCTTCGTTTGATGCGGCACCGGGTTGGCTGTTCAATGGCATGGCCGAAGCGTTTCGCGATGGCAATTGCGCCAGGCTTGCGATCATTGGTGAAGACCCTTCACTGCTGTCGGGGCAAGATATTGATAAAGTGTCTCGCGCCAATCGGGCCCGCTCCACGGCGTATAAGCCCGTTGTGGAATTGATAACATCTTTTGCCACCAACTGGTGTGTGATTTCAGCGGCAACACCTTCTCATGCAAAATCGGTGTTTCCGGATATGCAGCCAGATCAGGCGTTGGCTGCATTGTGGAAAGCAATTTTTAAATGCACCCGAGCAGATTTGCCTGACCCTGTTGGCGCTTGGGAACTTCACACCAAGGCGCTTCATGCGCGAACCGCAATGCTCAATGCGAAACGTTATTCGGCCTTGGCCTATAAAGGCCCCGGCACAGATTTTGTGCTTGGCTTGGTGGATGATCACATTTGGTGTGGCGGTGCATCGGTGGCCAAAAATGGCATTTTGTGCAATCCCAACATTCCATCGGAAGAAGTGTTCACCATGCCCCACCGCGAGCGGGTTGATGGCATTGTGCGGTCTACAAAACCACTTTCTTATCAAGGCACATTCATTGATGGCATTCAGGTGCGCTTTGAAAAGGGCCGTATTGTTGAGGGCACCGCTGCTGTTGGCCAAGATGTGTTTCGCAAGATGATTGAAACCGACGATGGTGCGGCGCGTTTGGGCGAGGTGGCCTTGGTTCCGCATTCTTCCCCCATCTCAGCATCTGGCATTGTGTTTAACGAAACGCTTTATGATGAAAACGCCGCTTCCCATATCGCTGTGGGCCAAGCCTATTCACAAAATATGAAAGACACTGCGATTTTAAGTGCGCAAGACAAATTGGCCAAAGGCATGAACACATCTTTGGTTCATGTTGATTGGATGATCGGTTCGGGCGAACTTGATGTGGATGGCGTGTTCAAAGACGGAAAACACGAACCCTTAATGCGCAAGGGCGAGTGGGTGAACGAAGTTTAGTATCTGGTGAAGGCCAATGCCCTCACATGGTTTGCGAGATCTGTTGCAGACTTTGCCAATCTAAATTTCTGTGCAGAAAATATTTCTGTCACATCGTTCTCCTGCCCCGCGCCAATTTCGACCACAACAATGCCTTGTGGCCGAAGATGCGCCGCCGCACCCACAGCAATTTCGCGATAGGCCGTTAAACCATCTTCGCCACCAAACAACGCTAAATGTGGATCATAGTTGGCAACATCAGGCATGAGCGCAGCGTCAGATTTAATATAGGGTGGGTTAGATATGATCAGATCAAATTTTTCTTTTATGTTTTCAAACCAAGCGCCCTGATGGAATTGGATTTGGGCCGCAACATTATTAGCAACGGCATTTTGCTGGGCAACATGCAGTGCGGATTGTGAAAGATCACTTGCCATGCCGTGAACGGATTCTTGTTCAGCACAAAGCGTTATCGCAATGCACCCACTGCCGGTTCCCAAATCCAGAAACGTGGCTTGGTCAGGCAAAAGCTTCAACGCCAGTTCAACCACGCATTCCGTATCGGCTCGTGGATCTAACACATCGGGCGTTACCCGAAACCGCCGCCCGTAAAATTCACGCAATCCCAAAATGCGAGAAACCGGTTCAAACTTCATGCGCCGTGAAACGTAATTTTCAAAAACGCCTATGCTGCGTGGATCAAGAAGCGCATCAGCTTCCGCAATAATCTGTTCGTGGGTCAAGTTGGCCGCTGCCTGCAGCAACAGCCGTGCATCAAGCGCTGAAGACGTTATGCCACTTGATTGAAATGAACCGCGCGCAGCTTGCAGAAGTGCTGCAACGCTTTTAGTTTTCATTGTCCATCTCGGCCAACAAGCTTGCTTGGTGTTCAGTGATCAATGCTTGCACCACATCTTCAAGGGCCGTGCCTTCAATAATTTCGGGCAACTTATAAAGTGTGAGGTTAATACGATGATCTGTCAAACGCCCTTGTGGGAAATTATAGGTGCGTATGCGTTCAGACCGATCACCAGAACCCACTTGCCCTTTGCGCGTGGCTGAACGTTCAGAGTCTATGCGTTCGCGTTCGCGCTCAAACAATCTGGCGCGAAGAACCTTCATTGCCTTGGCTTTGTTTTTAATCTGCGATTTTTCGTCTTGTTGTGAAACCACAACCCCCGTTGGAAGATGGGTGATGCGAACCGCACTGTCGGTTGTGTTAACAGATTGGCCACCGGGGCCTGAGGAACGGAACACATCAATGCGCAAATCTTTATCTTCAATTTTGATGTCAACTTCCTCTGCCTCTGGCAATACTGCCACGGTGGCGGCAGACGTATGAATGCGCCCTTGGGTTTCAGTTGCGGGCACACGCTGAACACGATGAACGCCCGATTCAAATTTCAGATGAGCATAAGCCCCAGACCCAAAGATGTTGGCGATAATTTCCTTATAGCCACCATGTTCACCATCGCTGGCTGAGATAATTTCCACTTTCCAATTCTTCGATGCGGAATAGCGTTGGTACATGCGAAACAAATCGCCAGCAAAAATTGCCGCCTCATCGCCGCCGGTTCCGGCACGCACTTCAAGAATAACGTTGCGTTCATCTGCAGAATCTTTGGGCAACAGCAATATGCGCATGTCATTTTCAAGCTGCGCGATACGTTCTTCAAGCAGGGGCTTTTCAGCCTCAGCCATGTGGCCCATTTCGCCACCGGCGTTTAACATTTCAAGCAAGCCTTCGCGCTCGATATAGGCGTTGCGTAAAGCCAAAGCACCTTTGGCCATGGGGGCCAGTTCTGAATATTCTTTTGAATTTTTAACAAAAGCTTCGCCGGTGGATCCGCTTGATAAAGCATGTTCCACGCCAGCGAAGCGTTCGATAATGCGATCTAATTTTTGTTGTTGAATGGCGGCCATGTAGATCAGGCCTTTAGACAGTCTGGACTAAAGCCTCAAGAGGCAAGCGCCGGAAATATGCCCAAAGCCAGATCGATCACGTGTGAATGGCTGGCATCAGCCTCACCGATCAGAGCAACCGCAGCGATTGCTGCAAGCAAGCTTATGATCATAAATTTTTTCATGTGTCGTCCGTCCTTGACCATATTACTGCACAAGGATTTCGTTCACAGTATGAAAAAATTGTGATTTCTTCGTGGCAACGTGGTTAACGCACCACCACAAAAGAGATTTTTGCCACACCGGCCCCGGCAAGGCCAATAACGCGCGCCGCACCCAAGCTCAAATCCAGAATACGGCCCCTGATGAATGGGCCGCGATCGTTGACACGCACAACGACAAACTTGCCATTGCGCAAATTGGTAACTTTCAATTTCGTGCCAAACGGCAAACGACGATGAGCGCAGGTAAAGCCCATGGGCTTAAAATGTTCGCCATTGGCGGTGAACCGCCCGGTTTTATAATAAGATGCCCAACCGGTTGAAGCTTCAGCCGATCCAAACATCATCATGGTCGCTATTGCGACTGCCCACAAAAATTTCATGCTTTTCCTTTATGTTGCGCCGCACCATAACAGCAATTGTGTTCACAATGTGGCCAGAAGGACGGCGTGGCGACATGCGCCTAGACATGGCAGGCCAACACGCTTAGAGCCTCAAAACAGATATCGCCTATCCGCCCACGACGGATTTTTAGAAAGGATGGCACCCATGGCATTTCCGCCAAATTATAATCAAGAACGAAAAAGCCGCGACAACGCCAAACAGCGCAAGTCTTTAGAGAAACAACAAAAGCGCGATGAAAAATCAGCGCAACGCAAATTTGAAAATACAGATACGGTCGAGGCGCAAGCACAGTCCGAAAAGAAAGATGATTGATCATGGCCAAGAAAGCCAAAAAAGTTGAAGATAATTTCGTGATGTTTGATGTTGTCTACGAAGACGGCACCAAATCTTCACGCCGCAAAATTAATGCCGCCGGTTTGGACAAAGACGAGATTGAAGACCACGCCCGCACCGAAATCATGACGCAAGATCGCAAGATTGCCGAAATGTCGGGCAAGCCACGTGGCAATATCAAAGAATTGGTGCGTTCGCCTTAGGGCCAAACAACGATGTACCGTTCAGTTGCTGGTCACGCGGGCGCGGTGCTGGGAAATGAACATGGACACTGCATCGTCTGCACTGCGCAACGCGCCTTCAAGATAGCCTTGTAAATCGCCACTGCTGGCTTCACCGATGGTTGACCAACGCAGACCGCCCTTGTTGATTAAAAGTTCTGCGGCTTCACCGGGCCTTAATGCACCAGAATAGCTCATGGGCGCTTCGTTGCGTTCAGCCCCCACAAAATGTGCGCCGATGCCTGGTGCTGCAATTTCCAGAACCCGCAACACGCGTTCAACCCGCTCTTTTGTTGCTGCATCCCCCGGTGGAATGGGGCCGTTTAAAACCGTGAGCAAGCCGGCACCACCTTGACCCGTGCTGGATGGCCAAATTTGCTCGCCTGAATCTGTGAGTAAAATTCCTTGGTAACGATAGTGCTGATGAAACCCGCGTTCAAACTTCAGATGAAGTTTGGTGCCACGGCCATAGGTTGCATCTCTGGCCATTTCTAATGCTGCCATTGAGATGCCTTCGACTTTAACTTCAATTTTGCGTAAACTGTGCAAGGGAGCTGCAAAAAAAAGCGTGCGTGCGCGATAGGTTTCAACCCGATCGAACCGATTTTTTGCAAGAGCAGTTATGTGTGCGCTATTACTGTCTTTGATTAAAAACACTTGCCGCCCATATCCGATATGAGCACGACAAGACGCTTCAAGATTTTCAATCACTTGGCCAGCACCGCCCGGCACCGTATAGGCTTCATCAACATTGGGGATCAGGGCAAATGTTTTGAGGGTGATATCCACATGCAAATATTCAAACAACACATGCAAGTTTAAATGCTCCAGCTTGCGGCCATACTCGCTCCAAAAAAACGAATGCAAGATGGTTTTCAATGTTAAATCAGCGCCAATGCGTCTGAAATAATTGGCAATGCTTTCATTGATAAATCGTGGATCACGGCGCAAATTTTCAACGTTGGTCCAAATGGCTTGATCGGCCGCAAATTGCGCCAGTGCATTTTCATTCTTGGAAAAGATTAACTGTTCCATCGCCGCTTGGCCATACATGCGGCCCGCGTAAACATAATGCATGGCATCAACGCCGCGCTTCAGGCGGCGCACATATTTTATCCCAAACTTGTTGAGAAGCCCAATCATCAAATCATCAGTCGAATTGATTAAATTTGCGCCTTCGTCCAACACCAAGCCAAGATGTGTGGCTTTCTCAGGCCGTGAAAACACCCGACCCCCTGCTTGATCTTGCGCTTCCAAAACCACAAAACGAATGCCAGCTTGGCGCAGGCGATCAGCGGCATAAAGGCCAGCTGCCCCGGCACCAATGATCAATGCATCTGTATCGATGGAATGGGGAATTTCAAACTCCTGCCGATTTGCTTCATGTGGCGGGAAAAGCGGTTCAACGTCAAGCGCCGCGCGCTTCACTTAGCCGCTACAAATTTCTGGCAGTTCCAACCGGATATTTCACAAGTGATCACAATTGCGTATAGTCACTTGGATCTTGAACCTGCCCTCTCTATCTAGGACCTTGTGAAGGAGAAGATGAACAATGAAAACCTACGCAAAAACCAAAGAGGCTGTTGCAGCTTTAACGCCAGAGCAGTTCCGCGTGACACAAAACAGCGGCACTGAACGACCATGGACTGGCGAATATGTCGAAAACAAAGATGAAGGCATCTATGTTGACA
>JAYUHQ010000210.1:0-4332 GCA_043766895.1 Aestuariivirga sp. | reverse complement strand
TTGCGCAAAGACATGTGGAACATTGTGCGCAGGTTGCGCGACAGTGGTGTTACCATTATTCTCACCACGCATTACATCGAAGAAGCCGAAGAAATGGCCGATCGCGTGGGGGTGATCAGCAAAGGCGAAATGATTTTAATTGAAGATAAAATCGCGCTGATGGAAAAAATGGGCGAGAAGCGCCTTTCAATCATTTTAGAAAAACCGCTTGAGGTTTTGCCAAAAAAATTGGCGGCGCTGGGCCTATCACTTTCAGATGATAAAACGCGGCTGACATATGCTTATGACTCCAAACACATGCGGCCCGATATTGCGGGCCTGTTGCGCGGCCTAGAGACAGCCAAAATTGGCTATCGCGATTTGGCCACGGCGCAAAGTTCGCTTGAAGATATTTTTATGGGATTGGTGAAGCAATGAATTTTCTCGGCGTTTCAGCAATTTTCATTTACGAAATGAAGCGGTTTTTCCGCACGGTGTTTCAAAGCATCATCTCGCCGGTGATTTCGACGATTTTGTATTTCATCGTTTTTGGGTCGGCCATCGGCGGGCGCATTTCACAGATTGACGGCGTGTCTTATGGCGCATTTATTGTGCCGGGCATGATTATGCTTTCGCTATTAACGCAGAGCATTTCAAACGCATCATTCGGCATCTTTTTTCCGAAATTTTCGGGCACCATGTATGAATATCTTTCAGCGCCGGTTTCTGCCATGGAAATGGTGATGGGCTTTGTGGGGGCTGCTGCGGCCAAATCACTTTTCATTGGCCTTATTATTTTGGCCACCAGCGCGTTGTTTGTGCCGGTGGTGATTATGCACCCATTCTGGATGATTACATTTTTGGTGTTAACAGCGGTGACGTTTTCGCTGTTTGGATTTATCATTGGCCTATGGGCCGATGGATTTGAAAAGCTACAAATTATTCCCTTGCTGATCATCACCCCGCTGACATTTTTGGGCGGCAGCTTTTATTCAATCAAAGTGTTGCCACCCTTTTGGCAAGCAGTGAGCTATTTTAACCCAGTGGTTTATTTGATCAGTGGCTTTCGCTGGGCGTTCTATGAAGTATCCGATGTGAGCTTGGGCCTCAGCTTGGGCATGACAATGGTGTTCATGATTGCTTGTTTGACCGGCGTGGTTTGGATTTTTCGCACGGGCTATCGGCTTAAAAATTAAGGTTGTTTACTTCTCTGTAAGCCACGGCTTTCTCACTGAATTGTAAAACATTTGCCATTATTTTTCGTTCAATACGCACTGACGAGTTGCGTTTTTGAAAGGACGAATAATGGTTTTGCATGATGGAAATTTTGTGGGCGGCACGTATGATGCCTATTATGGCAGTGTGCAAGTTCAGGCCACTGTGCAAGGTGGCCAGATTACCGATGTGAAGGCGCTGAAATTTCCAAACCATTCGGGCACCAGCCGCTCAATCAACCGCCAAGCCTTGCCCTATTTGTTGCAGGAAGTGGCCCAAGCGCAAAGCAGCAAGATTGATATTATTTCTGGCGCAACGTTAACCAGCCGCGCCTATATTCGATCTTTGCGTGATGCGTTGAACCAATCGGCAAAATAAATGCGCCAAACCCGCATCATCATGGGCATGCCTATCACCGTTGAAATTGTCGATGTTTTGCCGCGCGATTTGTTCGGCCAGGTGTTTGCCTATTTTGAAAGTGTTGATGCGCGTTTTAGCACCTATCGTTCTGACAGCGAGATTTGCGCCTTTAATCGCAAAGAAATATCAGAACCCAATTTGAGCGCCGACATGAAAGACGTTTTTGCTTTGGCTTGCAAAACGCAAGCCGAGACGGATGGCTATTTCAACATGGCCCAAGCTGATGGCACGGTTGACCCTTCAGGAATTGTGAAGGGCTGGGCCATTCATCAAGCGGCGCAGATTTTAATGCGATCGGGCGTTGAAAATTATTACATCGAAGCGGGCGGTGATATTCAATCTTCTGGCAAAAATGAAGATGGTGAATTTTGGCGTGTTGGCATACGCAGCCCTTTTCATCTTTCAGAGGTTATAAAAATTGTGGAGCCGCGCGGGCAAGGCATTGCTACATCGGGCAGTTATATTCGCGGGCCACATATTTATAACCCGCACATGCCGCAGCAAAAACTATCTGATGTTGTGAGCATAACTGTGATCGGCCCCAATGTTTTAGAGGCTGATCGGTTTGCCACTGCGGCTTTCGCGATGGGTGCTGATGGGGTTTATTTCATTGAACAACGCGAAGGTTTTGAGGCTTACCAAGTGAATGCCCGCGGCATTGCAACACAAACAACCGGCTTTGGAGGCTATGTGATTTCATGATGAAATATATGGACCGTGTGTTGAACCACATCACCATGTATCGCTTGGTGCTTTATTATCTTGCTGCATTGCTTGGGGGCGATTTTGGTTTGGCTTTGATTGGTCGATCTTCGCATGATGCTGCGGCTTTGGCATTTTCAACGGTGGTGGTGACGGCCGTGTGTTGGTTGGTGAACCGGGCACTTGGCTTGGCGTTTCGGGTGCCTGTCAACACCGAGTCGGTTTATATCACCGCGTTTATTCTTGCTTTGATTATGCCGCCGGTTTTGCCGGCTGATCTGAAAGGCGTTGGTGGCTTGGCTTTGGCTTCTGCTGCGGCCATGGCATCAAAGTTTTTGCTGGCGATTTATCGCAAGCATGTTTTCAATCCGGTGGCCCTTGGGGTTGTTGCATCTTATTTTCTGCTTGATCAATCGGCCACATGGTGGGTGGGGGGAAGCGTTTATTTGTTGCCGATCGTTGTGGTGGGCGGCGTTTTAATCTTACGCAAATTGCAGCGCTTTGAGATGTTTGGCGTTTATGTTTTGGCCAATCTTGGCGTCACCCTCTTATCAACATCGCCGGATATGTATGGCGAAGCTTTATCGCAAACATTTTTGTCCTCGCCGTTGATGTTTGCAGGTTTTGCCATGTTGACCGAACCGATGACAGCGCCTGCCGCACATTGGCCAAGCCTTGGCTTTGGCGCATTGGTGGGGGCACTTTCATCGCCCTCCATGCACGTTGGCGAGTTTTATTTCACGCCAGAATTGGCGTTGATTGTGGGCAATGTGTTTGCTTGGGCGGTTAACCCTAAATATCGCTTTAAATTGGTTTTGGAGCGTATCGAAAAAACCGCCTCGGGCTGTTATGATTATGTGTTCACGCCCAATCGTGCTGTGAAATTCTCGCCTGGCCAATATTTGGATTGGACGATTCATTCGCGCCGCGCGGATGACCGGGGCAATCGCCGCACGTTTACCATTGCGTCTGCGCCATCTGAAAACCATGTGCGGTTGGGTGTTAAGTTTTATCCCAACCCATCGGCCTATAAACAAACGCTGTTGAACATGAAGCCTGGCGATGTGGTTTATGGGGCGCAATTGGCTGGCGATTTTGTGTTGCCTGCGGCACCTGAAGAAAAGCTGGCCTTTATTGCGGGTGGCATTGGGGTTACGCCATTTCGCAGCATGATCCAGCACATGATTGATGTGGGAGATTTTCGTATCGCCACGCTGTTTTATGGCAATAATAAAGCCAATGAAATTGCTTATGTGGATGTGTTCAACCGCGCCGAACAAGAACTGGGTTTACGCACGGTTTATGCCGTGGCTGATGCCCATGCCACGCAAACTAATTTTCATGCGGGCTTCATCGATGCTGAATTGATCAAGCGCGAAATGCCGGACTATGCTGAACGCACCTATTATATTTCAGGCCCGCGCAGCATGGTGGTGAAGTTTGAAAAGGTTTTGGCTGAATTGGGCATTGCCAAAAGCAAGATTAAAACCGATTTCTTTCCGGGCTTTGCGTGAGTTCGGCAAGGAAACTTGCCAATTTGGTTCAAATCCGTTAAGGCCCGCGCTGCTCAGCGTCGTCCACCCCTGGAGGGAGGCTGGGTTTTCATTGTTGGAGAATTAACATGTCTAAAATTGTAGCACTTGAGGCCGTAGTTCGCGGCCGGGCCGGTAAGGGGGCCGCTCGCTCTGTACGTCGTGAGGGACTTGTTCCCGGCGTCGTTTATGGCGACAAAAAAGATCCCCAGATTATCTCGCTCACCTATAAAAATATTGAGCCACATGTGAACACGGGGCGTTTTTTGTCGACGCTGGTTGACTTAACTGTTGACGGCCAAACTTTGCGCGCCATCCCGCGCGATGTGCAATTTGACCCCGTTAAAGACCGCATTACGCATGTGGACTTTTTGCGCTTGGGCAAGGATGCACGTATCGCTGTGAACATTCCGGTTCACTTTAAAAACCAAGATGCTTCGCCTGCTTTGAAAGCCGGCGCTGTGTTGAACGTGGTTTCACATTC